>CAJMRV010000201.1 GCA_905215795.1 uncultured bacterium
ACATCGCCGCCGCTGAGCAGCGTTACATCGTTCCGGTCATCGGGCGGGCGTCTTTCCGACGGTGCCGAGGAGTTCGGGCGCCGCCACGCCGTCGCGTCCGATCAGGCCGGTCGCGGCGTAGAGGTGCAGCTTGTCGCGGGTGTCACAGATGTCAAGGTTCCTCATCGTTAGCTGACCGATGCGGTCGACCGCCGTGAACATGCTGTCGCCCTTCTCCATCGTCAGGCGTTCGGGTTCGTAGGTGAGGTTCGGGCTCTTCGTGTCGACGATCGTGTAGTCGTTGCCACGGCGCAGCTCGAGCGTCACCTCGCCCGTGACGGCCTTCGCGACCCACCTCAGGGCGCTCTCGCGGAGCATGAGCGCCTGGCTGTCGAACCAGCGGCCCTGGTAGAGGTAGCGGCCGAGCTTCAGGCCGTTGATGCGGTAGTCCATCAGGGTGTCCTGGTTGTGGATGCCCGAGACGAGGCGTTCGTAGACGATGTGCAGGAGCGCCATGCCCGGGGCCTCGTAGACGCCCCTCGACTTCGCCTCGATGATGCGGTTCTCGATCTGGTCGCACATGCCGAGGCCGTGGCGGCCGCCGATCCGGTTGAGCTCCTCCATCAGTTCGACCTTGTCGGCGAAGCGCTTGCCGTTGACGGCGACGGGTTCGCCCTCGCGGAACTCCACCGTGACCGTCTCGGGTTCGATCGAGACCGAGGCGTCCCAGAAGGCGACGCCCATGATCGGCTCGACGATCCGCATGTCGGTCGAGAGTTGTTCGAGGTCCTTCGCTTCATGCGTCGCACCGAGGATGTTCGAGTCCGTCGAATAGGCCTTCTCGACGCTCATCCGGTAGTCGAAGCCCTCGGCCTTCAGAAAGAGCGACATCTCGTGGCGCCCGCCGAGCTCCCGGATGAACTCGGTGTCGAGCCAGGGCTTGTAGATCTTGAGGTTCGGATTGACGAGGAGACCGTAGCGGTAGAAGCGCTCGATGTCATTGCCCTTGTACGTGGAGCCGTCGCCCCAGATGTCCACGCCGTCCTCGCGCATCGCGGCGACGAGCATCGTCCCCGTGACGGCGCGCCCCAG
The DNA here is from genome assembly GCA_905215795.1 of uncultured bacterium. Taxonomy (GTDB): domain Bacteria; phylum Pseudomonadota; class Gammaproteobacteria; order Burkholderiales; family Burkholderiaceae_F; genus Sutterella. The sequence goes on from CAJMRV010000201.1 coordinate 1,072, forward strand.
CGGGGTCGTGTTGAAGTACGGCATCCCGGCCGTGATGATGTGGAAGGCACCGGAGGCGATCGCGGCGAAGCCCTCCGTGACGAGCTGGCGCCGGCAGTCGATCAGGCGGGCCTTGTGGGCGCCGTAGGCCATGGCCTTCCTGGGGATGGCGTCGTAGTCGGTTTCGTCGGGCTGGCCGAGGTTGGCCGTGTAGGCGCAGGGAAGCGCGCCCTTGTTCTTCATCCAGCGCAGTGCGGCGCTTGTGTCGAGCCCCCCGGAGAAGGCGATGCCGACTTTGCTGCCGACGGGTACGTGCTGGAGGATGGTCTGCGACATGGTGGGTTCTCCTTCGTGTTCGCTGTTCGTGTTTCTTGATGTTGAATCGTCGTCGTGACGTTGGGTGTGGTCGGTCACCGGGCGCCGTTACCGCCGGCTTTTCCCGGCGTCGCGGCGCATGGTCCCTCCCATCTTAGCGTGCGTCTCAGTGGGCGGCACTTTCGCCGAACCACTTCGCGTGCAGGCGGTCATATTCGCCGGAGGCCTTCATCGCCTCGAGCGCCGCGTCGAGCTCGGCCCTGAGGGCCGGGTTGTCGCGGGCCACCACCATGGCGAAGTCGTCCGAGGTGAGCTTCCCGGGGAGCACCTTCAGGTGGTCCTTCAGGCGGGGCTGCTTGGCGAGGATGTAGTCGGTGACGGGCTTGTCGTTGATCACCGCGTCCACGCCGCCGTTCTCGAGGTCGAGGATCGCCTCGCCGGCGTGGTTGAAGGTCGTCACGACGGCGCCTTCGATCGCCTTGGCGCGGGCGGCGGCCGTGGTGCCGATCTGCACGGCGATGCGGCGTCCCCTGAGGTCGTCGACCGACTTGATCGGAGCGCCGTCGCGGCGCACGAGCACCGTGAGGCCGGAGTTGTAGAACGGGGTCGTGAAGAGGACCCGCTTGGCGCGCTCGGGCGTCACCGAGAAGCCCGAGGCCCCCACGTCCACCGAATGCGTGAGGATGGCGGGGATGATCGCGTCGAAGCCGAGGTTGCGGATCACGACGTCGTAGCCCGCCTTCTTGCCCATCTCGCGGATGAGGTCCATCTCGAAGCCCGTCGTCTCCCCCGTCTTGTTGTCGACGAATTCGAAGGGCGGGAACGTGGTGTTGGAGGCGACGCGGAGCTCCTTGGCGAAGGCCGCGGCCGGGGTCATCGCGCCCTCGATGAGGGCGGCGGCGAGGCCCGCCAGGAGGAGCCCCTTTTTGAGGAGGCCCTTCTTGAAAGGGCTTCTTGCGAGGTGGTCCGTCTTGAGGGCGGTTGTCGTCTTGCCCGTTGTGTGTGCTGCATCGTTCATGGTTGTGTCTCCCTTTGCATGTGTTCTTGATTCTTCCAGCGGCCCCCGTCTTTTACGGAGCCGCGGCCGGGGTCTTCAACCAACCGACGCAATCGAGTCTATCAACGCCCCTGAAGCGCCCCTCGGAGGAATCACCTAGCCCAAGGAGGGTTTTGTCAAGTCTTTGATAAACAAGGGTTTTGTTGTCGGCCAATTGTCGACAATGCGTTGATGACGGTCGCCCGGGCATCGGCGGGGGCTGACAAGTAGGTGGAATTGCAGGGGCTTCTCTGGAGTTCCCAATAACGGTTTGAGGAAGACGATAGCGGACGAGTGATGATGCGTTGGCTTCGCATAATCGAGTAGAGGGGAGCACTCTCGGTGCTCCTCCCCTCTCACACCACCAACCG
>CAJMRV010000202.1 GCA_905215795.1 uncultured bacterium
GTCCGGACCTTCCTGGGCGTCCCGCGTGAAGGAAATCTGAAGGCGAACGGCTTCCATCCCCAAAAAGGGGGCGGGGTACGTTATCATCTCCGCCTCGTTTCTCGTGCGCCAGTAGCGGCGCGACGACTCAAGCAGAATTCAAGAACAACAACAGGATCAAAGGAGTCCCCATGGCCAGACGTTTGGGCAATGTATTCCGTTTCGCGATGCCGTTCCTCCAGGCCTCGCTCATCAAGCAGATCATGGTGGGCCTCGTGCTCGGCGCGGTGCTCGCCTGGGTCAATCAGGAATGGGCCGTTTCCTTCGGCTTCGTTGGGACGATGTTCGTCTCCGCCCTCAAGGGCGTCGCCCCGGTGCTCGTCTTCATCCTCGTGATGAGCGCGATCGCCGCCCAGCAATCCGACGAGAAGATGCACATCAAGCCGATTCTTGGCCTGTATGTCTTCTCGACGCTCGGCGCCGCCTTCACCTCGGTCGCCGCGAGCTACCTCTTCCCGAGCAAGATCACGCTGCTCGGCCACACCGACGCGATCTCCGCCCCGGGCGGCATCGGCGAGGTGTTCCACACGCTTCTCCTCAACGTCGTCGACAATCCGGTCCACGCGATCGCCAACGGCAACTACATCGGCATCCTCGCCTGGGCCATCGCCTGCGGCATGGTGCTCCGCGGCTCCCGTCCCGAGACCCGCATCGTCCTCACGGACGCCTCCCGCGCCGTCGAGTTCGTCGTCCAGCTCGTCATCCGCTTCGCTCCGGTGGGCATCATGGGGCTCGTTTCGAAGACCCTCGCCGAAGAAGGCTTCGACGTGATGTGGGGCTACGCCCACCTGCTCGCCGTCCTCCTGGGCGCCATGGCCTTCGTCGCCCTCGTGTTGAACCCCATCCTCGTCTGGTGGGCCACCCGCGAGAATCCGTTCCCGCTCGTCTTCATGACGCTCAGGGAGTCGGGCGTCCCCGCCTTCTTCACGCGCTCCTCGGCCGCCAACATCCCCGTCAACATGGAGATCTGCCGCCGCGAGGGCATGCCTGAATCCACCTACGCCGTGTCGATCCCCGTGGGTTCGACCGTGAACATGGCCGGCGCCGCCGTCACGATCACCGTGATCACGCTCGCCGCCGCCAATTCGCTCGGCATCGAGGTGGGCGTGGGCGCCGCGCTCTTCCTCTCGGTCGTCGCCAGCGTCTGCGCCGCCGGCACCTCCGGCGTCCCGGGCGGCTCCCTGATGCTCATCCCGCTCGCCTGCGGCCTCTTCGGCATCGACAACGACATCGCCAGCCAGGTGGTCGCCGTCGGCTTCATCCTGAGCGTGCTCCAGGACTCCACGGAGACGGGCCTGAACTCCTCCTCCGACGTCCTCTTCACGATCGCGGGCTGCCGCCGTGCCAAGCGCCTCGCCCGCATCAAGGAGCAGCGCTACGCCGGCAAGGCCGCGGCCTGATTGAAACGGTTCCTTCATTGAAAAGCGCATCGGGTCCCTTCACGGGGGCCTGATGCCGAAGCGGCCGCACCCCGTTCTCTACGGTGGTGCGGCCGCTTTTTTCGTGCCTTGTTCGTTTTTCTGCGTGTGCTTATGGCAGGGGACCGGTGTCTCAGATCGTCCTGAAGACCTTTTCGATCTCCTCCTTGTCGGCGCCGGCGGCGATCAGGATCGAGAGGAGGGTCCTTGCCTGCCAGGCGGTGAGGAGGCGGGCGGTGATCATCCCGAGGCGGACGCCCGCGGGGGATCCCTCGGAGACGCTCCCGGCGCTCACGCGGCTCGCTCGCACGACGGGCACGCCGGCGGCATGGGCGCGTTCGAGCGCGGGCTCGGCATCCTCATGAACGGAGCCGTTGCCGGTCCCGGCATAGATGATGCCTTCGGCGCCCGCGGCAAGGAGCGCGTCGATGACGCGCGTGCCGTCGTCCGTGTGGGACGTCACGACGGGGACGAAGGGGACGTGCTCGGTTTCAAGCCATGCCTTCGCGAAGCGGACGAGCGAGCCCTGGCGGCGCGTGGGCTCCATCAGGGAGTGGAAGCGGCCGGCGACGAACTCGCCCGCGGGGCCGCCCACGGGAGCGGAGAATGCGTGGACATGCGTGGGATGGCTCTTCGTGATGCGGGTCCCCTCGAAAACGGTGTCGTCGACGACGACCGAGACGCCCTTGGGGGCGGTGGGATCGGAGGCGAGGAGGATCGCTTCGCGGAGGTTCATCGGGCCGTCGGCGGAGACGGCCGAGGCGGGGCGCATCGATCCGGTGATGACGACGGGCTTTTCAGGGCGCGTCAGCACCGAGAGGAGGAAGGCCGTCTCTTCGAGCGTGTCGGTGCCGTGGAGGATCACGATGCCGCGCACGGCGGGATCGGCGAGGCCCTTTTCAACATCGGCGAGGATCGCGCGCCAGTAGGCGGTCTTCATCGAGGCGGAGTCCGTGTAGCAGGGCGTCTCGAACGTGAACTCCAGTCGTTCGGCGAGGTCGGGGAAGGCCTCCATCAGGGCGCTCGCGTTGAGCCCCTCGAGCGAATAGCCGTCGAGCTGGGAGGCGCTCGCGCCCACGCTCAGGATGGTGCCGCCCGTGGTGAGGACGAGGAGTCGGGGTTTCGTCATGGTGGTGTTCGCTCCGGATGAACGTGTTTTTCTGAGATGGGACGCTTTCCTGCGGGGCTTCGGGGCCCCGGGGGCATTCCCGGTGCATTGAGTTTAATGGAAAAGGGACGGGGCGGTGGGGGTCCCTTCAGGGTTACCCCTTCGCCGATTCGGGTG
>CAJMRV010000203.1 GCA_905215795.1 uncultured bacterium
TCGGTAAGCTTAACTGGACGTTCGGGACTAGTTCCATTGGCCTAGCTCTCCCGTCGAATTTCGCCTCATTGACTTTAAGGATACCCAACCATGTCAGTCAACAAGAAATTGATGTCCTTCATCGTTCCCCTGGCGCTCACGACCTGCGCCTCCCTGTGCGCCACGAACGCGCTCGCCATCGGCGGGAGTTCCGGCCCCGAAGTCCGCTACCCGGTGAGCGGCAAGATCGGCGCCGTGCTCCTCAACCCCTACGACATCGCGCCTCTGACCGCGGTGATTCGTAATGGCGGCTATCAGCTGAGCGACGTCTCGGTCACGATCGAGCCGAAGAAGGGCGGTCAGACCATCTCCTACAAGGTCAGTGAGTCCGAATGCCGCACCCACGGCGGCATCCCCGTCTTCGGCCTCTATCCCGACTACAAGAACACGGTCATCGTTTCCTACACGAAGACCGCCAACGGCAAGAGCGAACGCGTCGAAAACGAGAAGTACAAGATCTATGCCGCCCCGGCGTTCATCCGCAACACGGGCTACGCAGCTGAAATCTCGGCCTTCCCTGAAGCCGAAGTCAAGAAGATGAGCCCTGAATTCAAGGACCGTCTCTACCTCGTCAACAACATGCTCGCCGCACCGGCCAACGCAAGTCGTGCCGTCTGGAACAACCCCGTGGGCGGCGCCCTCGAGTGGTCCTATCCTGCTCAGAACGCCATCTACGACACCAACGGCGACTTGCGTTGGTACATGGATCCCTCCAAGTTCTACGATTCCAAGGATCCAATGAACGCGGGCATCCTCATGGGCTTCCGCCAGACCGACGACGGCTCCTTCGTCTGGGGCTACGGTCAGCACTACGCCAAGTACGACCTCATGGGCCGCAAGATCTGGAACCGCGACCTGCCGGCCAACTACAACGACTTCAGCCATGCCACGAAGGTCATGGAGAACGGTCACATGCTCCTGCGCGTCGCCAGCTCCGACTACGTCTTCCCTGACGGCAAGAAGCACGTCAGGACCGTGCGCGACGTGATCATCGAGGTGGACCGCGACGGCCGCGTGGTCGACGAATGGCGTCTCTTCGACATCCTCGACCCGAACCGCTCCAACATCCTCAAGGCCCTCGACCAGGGTGCCGTGTGCCTGAACATCGACGCCTCCAAGGCCGGCCACACCATGAGTGCGGACGACCTCAAGAAGCAGGCCGAGCAGGAGAAGTTCGGCGACATCGTCGGCACGGGCCCGGGCCGCAACTGGGCGCACGTGAACTCGGTCGACTACGACCCGACCGACGACTCGATCATCATCTCCTCGCGTCACCAGTCCGCCGTCATCAAGATCGGCCGCGACCACAAGGTCAAGTGGATCATGGGTGCTCCGGAAGGTTGGAAGACCGACCTCGCCGACAAGGTCCTCAAGCCCGTGCGTAAGGACGGCACGCCCGCCAAGTGCGACGCCACCCATTGCGAGGACGATCAGTTCGACTGGTCCTGGACGCAGCACACCGGCTGGCGCATCCCCTCCATGAGCGACGGCCGCTACTTCTATCTCTCCGTCTTCGACAACGGTGACGCCCGCGGCATGGAACAGCCCGCGCTGCCGAGCATGAAGTACAGCCGTGCCGTGGTCTACAAGATCGACCAGAAGAACGGCACCGTCGAACAGATCTGGGAATACGGCAAGGAACGTGGCAACGGCTGGTACAGCCCGGTCACCTCGATCACCGAATACCAGCAGGACAAGAACTCTGTGTTCGTCTACTCGGCCACGGCCGGTGCTGAGTTCGACCTCAAGTCGGGCGCCTTCAAGAGCACGCCGAATCCGTTCATCGAAGAGTTCAAGTGGGGCGCCAAGGAGCCCAGCGTTGAAATCCAGTTCAAGGGCGCCATGGGCTACCAGGCCATGCCGGTCGACCTGAAGAAGGCCTTCACGCACTAAACCCTTCCCTTCCCCGGGGTGGTTGGTCGGCACCCGGCTCCGCCGGCCGCCCCGGGTCATCCGGATTCAACAGGAGAAAAATAAAATGCAACGACGTTTGGTAGTGAGCGCCATGAGCGCGCTCGTCCTCGGTCTTGGCGCCTTCTCGCAGGCCTATGCCTTCCAGGAGGGCCAGGACTGGGTCAAGCTCGAACATCCCATGGAGAACGCCCAGGGCACCCTCATCAAGCTCTGGTCCTATGCCTGCCCCTTCTGCTACAAGTTCGACGTGGGCGTCGATCCACAGGTCATGCCCCGCATCGAAAAGGAAGCCGGCCTGAAGTTCAAGCCCGTCCATCTGGAAAGTAAGGGTGATTACGGTCGAGTCGCCAGCGAGGTCCTCGCGGGTCTCGAACTCGACGACGAGGCTCATGGACGCTCCATCGAGTCGTCCGACTCTCTCTTCAAGAAGGCCAAGAACGCTTGGTACGTGGCTTATCACAAGAAGCAGGAGCGCTGGAGCGCGGGCGAGAAGGCCTTCCTTCAGACCGCCGCCGATGCGACCGGCCTGAGCACCGAGAAGCTTCTTGAAATGGGACGCACGCCCGAAGCGCAGGCTCTCGCCGATGAATGGAAGAAGAGCTACGAAGTGGCCAAGATCCAGGGAGTTCCCGCGTATGTCGTCAACGGCAAGTACCTCATCATGACCAAGTCCATCCGTGGCTTCGACGGCTTCGTCGACCTCGTCAAAGAGCTCGCCAAGAAGTAGGAGGGCATGATGAAAGATTATTGGCTGGGTTTGAGCTCCT
>CAJMRV010000204.1 GCA_905215795.1 uncultured bacterium
AAATAAACCTTGGTTAAGTCAGAAAAGAGAGCGCTATAACGTTTCAGGTAGTTGGCAGAGAGAACGGATGGATAAGGATGCTTATGTTCTAGAGGTAATAAGGAAAATAAAAGGAAGCATGTATGAAAAGTCCAATTGGACGCAAATTAAGTGAATTGCATGCTTCGTACACTCTCCATAATAATGAAAAGAGGAGAGCTAGAAAGTTATGGCTTTTGTCATGATTTTTTGATGAGTGCCTATCGTTAGATAGGATTGATTTTGCCAGTCTTGGGCTGTTCTGGCTTGCTCATGTTATTCAGGGTTGGCAACATTAAAGCCCACGTAGCATAAAAATGTTGCGTGGGCTTAATGTTAAGCGTAGAAATGTTTAGTTTTCTTTTCTAAACATTTTGTTGCTTAGATGTTTAAGGGGTGCACTCGAACGCAACTTGACATTCGTCGCGGAAGGCGCGGGCCATCGAGGCCTGGGTTTCGCCTTCCTTCGGATAGAGGATGCTGCGGCCCACGTTGAGCACGACGCCCAGGCCGTCCTTGCGGCGGCCGGCGTGCAGGGCCTCGGTCATCGAGCCGCCCTGGGCACCGATCCCCGGGATGAGGATCGGGATCGTCGGGGCGACCGCGCGGATCGAGGCGAGTTCGGCTGGATAGGTGGCGCCGACCACGATGCCCAGTTCGCCCGTGTGGTTCCAGGGGCCCTGGCAGAGCCTGGCCATGTGCTTGTATAGGGGCTCGCCGTCGACGATGAGGTTCTGGAAGTCGTTTCCGCCCGGGTTGCTCGTTCGGCAGAGCACGAACAGGCCCTTGTCGGCGTACTTCATGAAGGGTTCGATCGTGTCGAAGCCCATGAAGGGCGATAGCGTGACGGCGTCCACCTGGTACCTCTCGAAGGCTTCGCGGGCGTAGTGCTCGGCGGTCGAGCCGATGTCGCCTCGCTTGCTGTCGAGGATCACGGGGATGTCCGGATGCTTCTCGCGGATGTAGGCGCAGACGCGTTCGAGCGTGGGTTCCGCCCCTTCGGAGGCGAAGTAGGCGATCTGCGGCTTGAAGGCCATGGCGTAGGGCGCCGTCGCGTCGATCGTTTCACGGCAGAAGGCCCATATCGGATCCTCCTCCTCTTTGAAGTGTCCGGGAATGCGCGCGAGGTTGGGGTCGAGTCCCACGCAGAGCAGGCTTTTGACCGCCCGGGCGCGTGCCCAGAGTCGTTCCGAGAATTTCATGATGGCTCCCTGATGGTTGTACTTGGTCGTTGGTGGAAATGTCTTCGTCGGTTATCTTAGCGCAAGCTCCCGGGGCCGTGGAGTATTGCCCGCGCGTCCCGCGTGTCGATACAATGAAGTCGGAGCGTGGCGCTCCGTCCGGACCAGAAGAAACGGCGGGGCGGCCGCGTGCTGGATCATGCCTTGAGTTGTAAGGAGACTCGTATGGGACTGAATCGTCGACAACTGATGCTAGGCGCTGCTGCCAGCGCGCTGGCGGGCCTGGCGCACGCCGCCGGGGAGAAGAAGCATGAATGGGCGAAGAAGCCCGACGTCCCCACGGACTTCAACCCCGAGGAGTTCTTCGTCGAACTTCAGGAGAAGGGCACGGGCATTCATTTCCCGGCCGCCAAGGGCAATCCGACGGCCTTCATGGTCTTTGACACGCAGTGCCCGTGGTGCGTCTGGGAGTTCAAGGAGCTCAAGCCGTTCATGGACAAGGTGAACTTCGTTTGGTTCCCGGTGGCCGTCCTCAGCAAGTGGAGCGAACGCCAGGCCGCCGTCATCCTGGCCGACAAGGACCCCGTGGCCAAGTTCATGGAGCACGAGGCCCACTTCAAGGACGCGGACTTCCGCGGCCTGGACGTGCGCGGCAAGGAGATCCCCGAGGACATGGTCGACGCCGTGTGGACCAACTCCAAGATCTACCGCCGTGCCGGCGGACGCACGGTCCCCTTCGGGGTGATCCGTCTCAACGACGGCCGCTACGTGCCGATCGCCGAGCAGAAGACCGATGCCTTCGCCAAGCTGATCGGCCTGAAGTGACCGGGCGGCCCGGAGCCGCAGAACAATGAACACGAAGGGCGCGGGAGTCTCCTCCCGCGCCCTTCGTGCGTCCGGCCGACGTGAAACGGGCGGTTCCTTTCGGAACCGCCCGTTTGATTTCCTGGATCAGGAGGCCGTGGTCATGATTACATCATGCCGGGCATGCCGCCCATGCCGCCCATGTCGGGCATCGGCTTCTCCTCCTGCGGGAGGTCGGCGACCATGCAGTCGGTCGTCAGGATGAGCGAGGCCACGGAAGCGGCGTTCTGGAGGGCCGTGCGGGTGACCTTCGTCGGGTCGAGCACGCCCATTTCCACGAGGTCGCCGTATTCGCCGGACTGGGCGTTGTAGCCGTAGTTGCCTTCACCCTGGGCGACTTCGTTGACGACGACGCTGGGTTCGTCGCCGGCGTTGGCGACGATCTGGCGGAGCGGCTCTTCCATGGCGCGCAGAACGATGCGGATGCCGGCGTTCTGTTCGTCATTGTCGCCCTTGATGTCGGCAATGGCCTTCTTGGCGCGGATCAGAGCGACGCCGCCGCCGGGGACGATGCCTTCCTCAACCGCGGCGCGGGTGGCGTGGAGGGCGTCTTCGACGCGGGCTTTCTTTTCCTTCATTTCGACTTCGGTGGCGGCACCGACCTTGATGAGGGCCACACCGCCGGCGAGCTTGGCGACGCGTTCC
>CAJMRV010000205.1 GCA_905215795.1 uncultured bacterium
TGGCATATACAAACAGGGCTGTGGACGAAATCTGCCAGTCGCTTTCTTCCATTATCTCCACCTCCGACATCGTCGACTATCTCAAGGAACACGGCACCACGGCCGAATCCTCGCTCGCCAACAAGTTCTGCACCACCGAAGCCGTCATCGGCATGATGATGGAGCGCCCCGAGGAAAAGGGACGCGTCAAGTCCGTCGTCGTCAAGGGCACCTGCGGGTGCGCCTGCGGCTGCGGCGGCAAGGACAAGCGCTCGTGGCGCTACGTCGGGAAGTGAGCCCCGGCCGCTGAAGATTCACCGTTGTCAATAATTTTTAACAATTCACGGCCCCGTCGAAGCACGGGGCTGTGTTATATTTACTGGGTGTTGAAGAAAAGGCCCTTTGCTCTGGCGTTGAAAGCCAGGTCGCTGTTGGGAGTCCATTTCAGTCCGCCCGAATACTGGACGATGCTATTCCAGAGGAGAGGAGCGGAACGAAGCCCGGGATCACGATCCATGACAAAGGCCTTTCTCAATGCACGTCACCCAGGGACCCGCTCCTATGTCGAGCCGGTCCCGTTTTTTATGCCCGTTTTACGGGCGGCGTCGGCCGCCAGCGGGGACTAATCCCTCCGACCGATAGCCCGTTGACGCGATGGCGAAAAGGATGACGACAACGCGTAAAAAGCCACAAGCCCCTCATTTTCAAGGCTTTTCAGGCGCCCTCTCGGAGAGGGAAAGTGCCAATCGGAAAACCCCCTATGAACTTTTCGCGGCGGTGGGCGGGCTTTTTCGCGGGGAATTCGTATAATACCCACTCACGCGGGATTCAGACCCCCGGCCCCCGGACGAGCGAGAGCCGTTTTTCCGGGAGACGATGTCGGATGAATCCTGTGCGTGAACCGTCCCCGTCAACGTCGAACCGGTGCCTGAAAACGGCCCGGCCAGATCTGGAGCGTCACGAAATGCGCGTCAACGTCCGGAAGCAGGACCGCCCGTCGGTCCGCAGGTTTTTCGAACAAGGCCCGTATTGTGCGTGTCGGTTCCGGAACGCTCCGGCGTTGGAAGGGACAACCGCGTCCGCGCGCCTCTGGCGCCCGTGTGCGCACTCGACAGGTGCCTCGTGCCGATAACGGCCGGGTGCCTTTTTTGTTACCCATTGATTCCCCCACGGTCGAGCCATGACAATCAACAAAGACGAACCGATTGAAACCCAGCCTCTGGCGAAAGCGGACCTGATCTACCAGATCGAGGACCGTCCCGGTTTCAAGGACTCCCTCTTCGCGGCGGTCCAGCACCTGCTGGCCATCTTCGTCGCGATCATCACGCCCCCGCTCATCATCGCGGGCGCGCTCCACTTCGACGAGGAGACGAAGGCCTTCCTCGTCTCCATGAGCCTGTTCGCCTCGGGCATCTCCACCTTCATCCAGTGCCGCAAGTTCGGTCCGCTCGGCGCGGGTCTGCTCTGCGTGCAGGGCACGAGCTTCTCGTTCATCGGCCCGATCATCGCCGCTGGCGCCACGGGCGGCCTCTCGCTGATCTTCGGCTGCGTGATCGCCGCCGCCCCGGTCGAAATGGTGGTGAGCCGCACGTTCGTGTACCTCAAGAAGATCATCACCCCGCTCGTCTCCGGCATCGTCGTGCTCCTGATCGGGCTCTCGCTCATCAAGGTGGGCGTGATCGGAAGAGCGGCGTGTTGGGGCAGCGTGTAGATCTCCACCTTCGGCTCCTGGCAGTACCTCGTCGTCTCCTGCTCGGTGATCGTGAGCGTGGTCTTCTTCAACCGCTCCACGAACAAGTACCTGCGCATGAGCTCGATCGTCCTCGGACTCGTCGTGGGCTACATCGTCGCGAGCTTCTTCGGCCAGGTCGACTACTCCAAGCTCGCCAACATGAGCAATGAATGGATCGTCGTGCCGACCCCGTTCAAGTACGGCCTCTCCTTTGAATGGTCGAGCTTCCTCGCCCTCGCCGTGATCTACCTGATCACCGCCATCGAGGCGACGGGCGACGTCACCGCCAACTGCATGATCTCCGGAGAGCCCATCTCCGGGAAGAAGTACCTCTCGCGCGTCTCGGGCGGCGTCCTCGCCGACGGCCTGAACAGCGCGCTCGCCGGCATCTTCAACTCCTTCCCGAACTCGATCTTCGCCCAGAACAACGGCCTGATCCAGCTCACGGGCGTCGCCAGCCGCCACGTCGGCTACTACATCGCCGCGCTCCTCGTCCTGCTGGGCCTCTTCCCGGCCGTCGGCATGATCTTCTCGATCATGCCCGACGCGGTCCTCGGCGGCGCCACGCTCCTCATGTTCGGCACGGTCGCCGCCGCCGGCATCCGCATCATCGCGAGCCAGCCGATCGACCGCAAGGCGACGATGGTCCTCGCGATCAGCCTCTCGCTGGGCCTCGGCGTCGAACTCGCCCCCGAAATCCTCTCGCAGGCGCCCGACGCCATCAAGACGATCTTCGCCTCGGGCATCACCACGGGCGGCATCACCGCGATCATCTGCAACATCATCATCCGCACGAAGGGTTGATTCCCGGCTCCCGACTCCTCATCCCCCGCAAGGGATGAGGACGGATTGAAAGAAAAGCAAACGGCCGGCTCCGTCCCAAATTCCCGCCTACTAGATACACTTTTAGGCGGGTAATGGGATCTCGAGTTT
>CAJMRV010000206.1 GCA_905215795.1 uncultured bacterium
CGAGTACGTGACCGGGTAGGTGTCAATCCAGTAATGAACCGCTTTCTCAAGCTGTGCGTGGCGATGAGTCGTATACGGCTCGGTCACCCAGGCGTAGTCTCCATGCTCAACAAAGGTTTTCCAGGAACCCACCGTGCTGGGTGACACGCCCAGTTCCCTTGCCAAAGTTTTTTTCGGATAGAAGTGAAAGAGAGCCTCGCAGGCAACCTGCTTCAAAGACGTAGTGTGAGACATGATGTTTAAGAAAACCTGTACATCAAACCCATACCACTTCATTTTTCGTAAAAAAAGAAAACCTCCGGCAACCGTCGGAGGTTCTCCATTCTCCAGAAACACCCGGTCAGGCTTCGGGGTGCTTCTTCTTGTTCTTCTTCTGACACTCGGGACAGATTCCATAAAGAACCAGCGAGTGGTCACAGAGCTCATACCCGTAGCGCTTGGCAATCAGGCGCTGGGCCTCCTCGATCTCGGGATCGACGAATTCGATCAATTCATTGCATTCCAGACAGACCACATGATCGTGGTGTCCGTTGTCCTCAAGCTCGTAGGTCGCGCGCTCGGGCTCGAAGTGGTGGCGCACGATGATGCCGGCGCGCTCGAACTGGGAGAGCACGCGGTAGACAGTCGCCAGGCCGATGTCGACATCCTCGTCGACCAATGCCTTGTAGACGTCCTCGGCGGAAAGATGACGTTCGTGAGCGGAGTGTGCCCGTTTCTGAAATAATTCAAGAATCTTCAACCTGGGCGTGGTCGCCTTCAGACCGGCGTTCTTCAACTCCATCGTTTTGTTTTCGGACATATCGCTCTGGCAGCTCCGTCTTTCAAAAGTTGTTGTACCCTATTATGATAAAGCGTTGGCGCCCAATGTGCACCCACTAATTCACGAGACAACCATGCATATCAAAACCGCATTACTCGCAGCAAGCTCGACCGTCCTGCTCGCCCTCACCGGTTGCAGCAGCCAGGGTTCCTTCTGGAACAACCCCACTGAATACCTCCCCTCGTTCCTTCAGCCCTACCGCGCGCCCGTGGCGCAGGGCAACCTGATCACGAGCGAGATGGTCGCCCAACTCGAGCCCGGCATGTCGGCGCCCCAGGTCCAGTACATCCTGGGCCTCCCGCTCCTGCGCGACCAGTTCCATCCCTTCCGCTGGGACTACGTCTACTACTACCTCCCCACGAAGGGTGAGAAGCAGCTCCGCCGCCTGACGGTCTGGTTCAACCAGGAAGGCCGCGTCGACCACTGGTCCTCCGACCCGATGCCCACCGAGGAGGAAGCCGACCAGCTCATCCTCGGCAACATCAAGAGCTTCACTCCGCCCGCCATCGACAAGGAGGTCGACGAATCCCCGAAGGCCCCCGAGGCCAAGTGAGCCTCCATTCAACAACATCAATGAGAGTAACGCATGACCAATCTTGAACGTCTTGAAACATTGGCCGCTCTCGTCGAACAGCTCATCAAACGGCTCGAACACGAAAAGTCGGTCAATCAACGCATGAGCGCCCAGCTCGCCAACAAGGAGGGCGAGCTCATGCAGCTCAGAAAGCAGTTTAATGCGGTTCGTGAAATGCTCAACGGCGGGAAGGCCTGACCTGGGGTTCCGCTGGCGCCACCATTCCGACCCGACCAGATGAATAAGGACAAGCAATGCCTGAATTAACCGTAGCGATCGCCAACCGGTCCTACCGCCTGGCGGTGACCGAGGGCGAACAACAACTCCTCGAGAGCTGCGCGAACAAGCTCGACGAACAGATGAAGCTGATCCGTGAAGGCGGCAAGGTCTCCAATCCCGACCAGATCGCCGTCCTCGCAGGACTCAGCATCGCCTACGAGGCCCGCAGGAAGGCCGTCGAACGCGACGGGCTCGAAGACGAACTCAAGGCGCGCGACGCGCGCATCGAAGAGCTCCTCGCCCGCATCGAGGAGCTCGAGCACATGGTCCCCAGCCAGGGCGAGACCATGGAGGACAAGAACCAGCAGCTCATCGCCAAGAAGATCGAGGAGATCACGAACACCTGCAACGAGGCGATCATGAAGGACCTGAGGAAGACCAACCTCTTCCAGGCCTGAGTCCGGTTACAAATCGGCATGACTTGTTTGCGTCAGAAGTCGCGCCGCGACCCGCATCCGAGGTACAATGAGCTCAAGCCTGTGGTGGGGTTCATCGGAGGCTCCAAAGTTCCTAGAACCAATACTTAACCAATTAGGTTGGTGTTCTCGAGGGCCGATAGTGATAGCGGGACACGCGAATGTCCCGCCCGTTTCCGCCCCGGAGCCGACCGCCCTGTCCTGCAAGGTTCAGGTAACGTAGCCCCGCCCGCCTCAGGCCTCTAATCTCATTATGATGCATGCTTCAAGAATAATCACCGACTTGATGGTTGCATTCTTGACTAAAAATTCTTAGAACCAGGCCATCACCTTCCTTGAGAAGGTGATGGCCTTTTTCTTTGAATAATTAACTAGTTTTTTCATGAGTACACTACCTGAATGCCATCATTTAATTTCTATCCTTTCCTTTGGAAAGCCATGACAAAAAAAAGCCCCCGAGAAGTCGGTTCCTCAGGGGCCAAGTTCAATTCATTATATACTACTTGTTATTAATTTCAGTCACTAAATATTCAGGATGCTCCTTAATGAAGTCT
>CAJMRV010000207.1 GCA_905215795.1 uncultured bacterium
ACGCGGGCCGTGCCCTCCCCCACCGTGGCGAGCGTGATGTGCTCAGGCCACTTGCCGCCCCAGTGGGCCACGGCCGCGACGGCGGCCGGGGACGGGATCACGACCATCTCCACGTCGTCGAGGTTGGAAAGGCGCTCCTCGATGCGCTTCTGCTCCTCTTCGTCGGGGAAGGCGATCTCGAAGGCGGGCCAGCTCCACGACTCGATCCCGTGGAGCTTGAGATACTCCTGCAGGCGGTTGTTGGCCTCGCCGGGGCGCATCAGGATCACCGGCGTGTTGTTGAACGGATTGGACATGCTTCTCGCCTCCTTTTAGCGTGTCGGATGAATGCGGACTGGGGAAAACGGAATCAGCCGAGGACGGCCTTGAGGATCTCCTCGACGCCCTGGCGGCGCAGTTCGGCGAGGACGATCTCGGCGGCGCGTTCGGGTTCGTGCCAGTCGACGCGGGCCTCCGCCTCGACGGCCTCGCCCGTCTTGTGGTTGCCCACGAGGGCGCGCAGCCAGAGCTCCTCACCCTCGACGATGGCGTAGGCGGCGAGCGGAACCTGACAGGAGCCGCCCAGCGCGCGGGAGACGGCGCGTTCGGCCGTGCAGCAGGCGCGGGTGTGCGGGTCGTTGAGGAAGGAGAGCGCCTCCCTCAAGTCGGGACGGTCCGAGCGGATCTCGATGCCGAGGGCGCCCTGGCCCGGGGAGGGAAGGCTCTTCTCGGCGGGGATCACGCAGCGGATGCGTTCCTCGAGTTCGAGGCGCTTGAGGCCGGCGGTGGCCATGACGAGGGCGTCGAACTGGCCTTCGTCGAGCTTGCGCAGGCGCGTGCCCACGTTGCCTCGGACGGGGAGCACCTCGAGGTGCGGGTAGTTCTTGCGGAGCATGAGCTCACGACGGAGCGAGGCGGTGCCGACGCGGGCGCCCGCGGGCATGTCGTCCAGGCTCGCGTACTTCGGCGAGACGAAGGCGTCGCGCGGATTCTCACGCTCGGTGACGGCGACGAGCTCGAACCCTTCGGGGAGCACCATCGGGACGTCCTTGAGGGAGTGCACGGCGAGGTCGGCCTCGCGGTTCTCCATGGCCACCTCGAGCTCCTTGACGAAGAGGCCCTTGCCGCCCACCTTCGAGAGGGTCTTGTCGAGGATCTGGTCGCCCCTGGTGGTCATGCCCAGGAGGTCGACCTGCATTTCCGGATAGCGCTCGCGCAGGCGCGCTTGGATGTGGAGGGCCTGCCACATGGCCAGGGGGCTTTCTCGCGTGGCGATCACGCAACGGTCTAACTTGGTGTTCATCGAAAGTTCCTTGTTTTCACGCCGCCGGCTCGCGGAGGCGAATGAGGGGGTTGAGTCTCGGGAAAAGAGCGTCCGTCGGAATCGCCCAGGAGGTCGGAATAATCCGCCGGGGAGCTCTCGAAAGCCTTCGGGGAGCCCGTTTTCATCAGGAATGCCCGTATTCTAGCAAGGGAAACTGAGTTTAAACTGAGTGGGAAAAACCCGGCCGCTCCGACTTGAAATGGTGCGCGGCTTTTGGGATAATGCCAGCTTCCCAGTTGGCACGTGGGCTGACATGCCTGTCGTAAGACCTCGGATGTTTTGGAGGCGGGCACGCAAGGTCGCCAGGGCGACCGACAACAAACTAGGAATCCATTTCAAATGAAAAAAGACATTCATCCCGAATACCGTCCGGTCGCGTTCATCGACCTCTCCATCAACAAGACCTTCATCATCCCGTCCGCCGTCCAGACGCGCGAAACGACGGTGATCGACGGTGTCGAATACCCGCTCTTCAAGCTCGATACGTCTTCTGAAAGCCACCCGTTCTACACGGGCGCCCAGACGCGCATCGTCGAAGCCGGCCGCGTTGAGAAGTTCCGCGCGAAGTTCGCCGCCAAGAAGCAGGCTCTGAACGCCGCCGCCGAAGCTGCCAAGGCTTCCAAGTAATTCGGAACGAAAACCGGGGGAGCGCGTCCGCGAGGGCGCATGATCCCGGGCTTCTGAGAAAGGGCAGTCGCCGACCCGGTCGCGTCTGCCCTTTTCTTATGGGTCGAACTCGCACCCCGCGGGAAAAGCCGCTATCCTGAATCACAAAATCGCGCCGCGTGAACACGGCGCCGAGAAAACAACAACGAATCTGGGAAAAAAGCCGTGACTCAACATTACCGCGCACCGGTGAAACTCACGGATGAGGCCGTCAGGAAACTGTCACGCTGGCAATTCATAGCCCTGCTCCTCATCATCGTCGTGACGATCCTCACCGCTACGGATTTCTGGACGCTCCACGACCTCGACGGAGCGGCGCTCGCCATGCAGATCGCCGCCGGCCCCGTCTCCGGAGTGCTGCTCCCGACGATGACGGGCGTGCCCGCCGTCGACACGAATCCCCTGACCGCCTGGTCGGCCGCGCTCGTACTGAAGTTGATCGGCCCGGGCGGGCTCGTGCACCTCGTCTCCGCAATCACGGCGATGAGGATCACCGCCGCGCTCTGGTTCCTCGCCGCGATGGGCACCCTCTGGGTGGCCGCCCGCGCCTTCGCGAGGCGAAACGCGGTCAAGCCGCTCACCTTCGCCTTCGGCGGCGAGGCGAGCCCCACGGACTACTCCCGAGCGGTCGCCGACATCTCGGTGCTCCTG
>CAJMRV010000208.1 GCA_905215795.1 uncultured bacterium
GAAATGATCCTGGCTCCGGACGTAGAAGGACGTAAGAAAGCATTGTCTAAATTATCGGGGGCGTCCTTCTCGCCGGCGTTCTTGTTCGCGCCGGCCTTCCTGTTCTTCGCGTTCGGGTTCTTCTTCTCGAACCTGCGGTTGTTCTTCTGGGGCTTCTTGAGGCGCTCGGGCTTGTCGGCGCGTTCCTCGATGAAGTCCGCCACGGGGGTCATCTGCGGGAGCGTGAGCGTCGTCCTCGGCGTTTCGAAGGGGTCCGAAGGCGAGGTGAAGTTGCAGAAGGCCGAGGATTCGTGCGAGATGAAGCGCGGCTGGCGGTCCTCGTAGGGGACGTAGTCGCGGTCACGGTCGCGCCGGTTGTTCCTGGTGCGCGGTCCCTTCTTGTCGAAGCGGTCGTACTTCTTCGTGCGGTTCCTGCCCGGCATCACGTTGCCGTTGACGTCGTCGTAATGGCGGTTGCGTCGGTTGCCGGGGCGTCCTTCGAGGATGCTCCCGCCGGCCCCGTCCTCGAGGAAGCAGGCGGGGATCTCCTCGGGTTCGTCCACTTCGGGTTCCTCGTCCTTGACGGGGACGTAGTCGGCTCGGACCGAGAGCTTGCGCCTCGTCGTCTTCCCGCCGATCGAGGCGGGGATGAGCATGCGCTTCTCCTCGTCGAGGTCGTCGCCAAGGCGCACGGCGGCGGGGATTCCGGCCGCCTCGAGGAAGGCCTTCCATTCGGTGAAGCCCGCGGGCGTGCTGAAGAGCTTGGTGTTGGTTTCAGCGCAGTCGAAGTAGCGCTGCATCACGAAGAACATCTCGAGCGAGGCGGGGACCCAGGTGAGGAAGAACGTGTCGGCGGTGCCTTCGGGCACCTCCTCGAGCTGGGCGTAGCGTCCCACGAAGGTGCAGCCGCGGCGTTCGGCGAAGAGCTTCCTGTCGTCGAGTGTGAAGCGGCGCGAGCGCACCGTGAGGAACGTGGGTTCGGTCTGGCCGACCGAGAGCAGCCGGAAGCGTTCGATCTCCTCGTCGTCGCGGGCCACCGAGACGCCCTGGGGGATCCTCACCCTGAAGGGGTCGGTGTTGGTGACGATGATCTCCACGTCGGGATTGGCTGAGAAGGCGAGCTCCGCTTCGACATGTTCGAAGCCGCTCGGGAGGTTCGCCGCTTCTGCGGAGGCGTAGATCCCGAGGCGTCCTTCGGCGCCCTGCTTGAGGTCGGCGCGGATCGTGAGCACGGGGTCCGTGTTCTCGTCGTCGCGTCCGGGCATCGTCTGGTCGAGGAAGACCAGGGCGCCGAGCTTGGAGGAGTCGAGGAAGCCGTTGTCGATGATCTTCGCGTAGCGCTCGAGCGAGACGACGAAGAGCACGCCGGTGCGTTCCTCGAGGTCGATCTGGGTGGCGCGGCAGCGGTTCGAGAGGATCTCGACCGTGGCCCCGGGAGCGAGCGACTTGAGACGGGATTCGGTGACGGCGGCGAAGTCGGGGTCCTTCACGACCACGAGGCCGCAGCGGCCCCCGGCGGTGTGGAAGGCCTCGACGAGGGCGATGAGCGCGAGTTCGTCGCGCTCGCTGGAGGCGGCGCCGATCAGGCCGATGGAGTCCTTCGTGCGGGCGGCTTCGACGACGCGGGCGGCGGCGCTGGATTCAAGGGCGGCGCGGGCGAAGCGTTGGGTCGAAGGGAGCCAGTCAAGTTCGAGTGTCGCGGGGACGGGATCAATCTCAGACATGAAAAATTCTTTCGATGCGGTGCCGGAGCGTCGGGGCCGCGATTGGGTCCCGGGACGGCATCGATTCAGGTTGGAGTGAAGTGGCATGCCGTGCCGACGCAGGAGGCGCGCCGGTTCGGACTTGGCCGGAGAAGGACGGTTCGGGGCGTCGTTCTCGGGCGGACACGCTTCATAATCAGGGGAATCATGCCCGGACACGTGGTCTGCATCGCGCGGATCCGTGTTCTTGCTGGCGGGCGTTGAAGCGGTCGGAAATTCTAGTGCGCGGGGATTGGGGATCCCGCGCCCGGTGGAAAAATCCCCCATGGGGGATTCCCACTCTTGCGGTTCTCATTGTACACTTCTCGGCAAGCGCGTGTGGCACCGCCGCCCTTCGGGCGGCTTGGAATGCGCACGTCCACATCATCCGGGCGTCCCCCCATGAGGACGTTCCGGGACAACGGAGAACAAACATGGACGATCTGAAGATTGAAGTGCTCAAGGAAGGCGAAGGCGCCGTCGCCGAGGCCGGCGACATCGTGAGCGTGCACTACACCGGCTGGCTCACCGACGGCACGAAGTTCGACTCGAGCGTCGACCGCGGCGAGCCCATCGAGTACCCCTGCGGCGTCGGCATGGTCATCCCCGGTTGGGAGAAGGCCGTCGTCGGCATGAAGGTCGGCCAGAAGTGCCGCGTGACGATCCCGCCGCACCTGGGCTACGGTCCCTACGGCGCCGCTGGCGTCATTCCGCCCAACGCCACGCTCGTCTTCGAGATGGAGCTGGTCGACGTCAAGAAGCAGTGACGTCCCCGACCCGCCGGGTCGAGAGCATGAAGTGAGCAAGGCCTCCCCGTTCCGTCGACGTGGAGGCCTTGATTTTGGTGCGCTGGGCATGCGCAGTATCTAAAGGGTGAAAGTCCCGAAGGGCGGG
>CAJMRV010000209.1 GCA_905215795.1 uncultured bacterium
TCCCTCCTCTTGCGCCAGAGATAAGAAGCCTCGTCGTCATGAGGCTTTTTTATTTCTTCCAAAATTTGTCTTGCGTTTTCAAGCACTTGACTGGATTTGGATTACACTAGAGGGGACGGCTCAGGGCCGTTTCGTCGCTTTCGGGCGGCCAAACGCGGCCCTTCTCCAGCATGCCGTCGTCCGCTTCATCCGCGGCGTGACCACGCCGGGACGCGGCTCCACCTCCCATCAGGGGGCGGGGCATCGTCGCCGGGTCAGGGGTCGCGGCCGTTTTTTTGTGCGCCGTGAGGCGCTACATTTCGCCTTCCGGAAAGTCCACTCTCAAATGGCGCGTCTTGACCCCAAGTTGATCATCGAAGCCGCGATTCTCTCGGCCCAGAAGCCGCTCGCCGTCTCCGAGCTCAGGGCGTTGTTCGCCGACAGCCTGAGCGCCAAGGTCATCGCCGCCCATCTTTCAGAACTTCAAGAACACTGGCGGGAACGCGGCCTGCGTCTCGTCGAAGTGGCCTCGGGCTGGCAATTTGTGACCTCAGAGCGTCTTCAACCCTATCTTCAGCGGCTCGTGCAGGAACGCGCACCGCGCTACACCCGCGCCGCACTCGAAACCCTGGCCATCATCGCCTACAGACAGCCCGTCACGCGCGGCGAGATCGAGGAGATCCGCGGCGTCGCCCTCAACCCCATGCTCATCCGACAGTTCGAGGAGCGCGGTTGGGTCGAGACGGTCGGCTACCGGGAGACCCCCGGACGCCCGGCGCTCCTGGCCACGACGAAACAATTCCTAGACGACTTGGGACTCAAGAGTCTCGAGGACCTGCCCGCCCTCGAGGGCGAGGAGGCCCCGGACTTCCTGCTCGGCGACGTGCATCCCGATGTGGAGCCCGCCCCCGAGTCACTCCAGAAGGAGATCGACTTCAATGTCAATGAACAATCCTGATCAGCGCGGCGACAACCGCGCCCGCAAGAACAACGCGCCCGCGAACAACAACCGCAAGCGCACCCCCTTCCGCCGCAAGGGCGACGATCCGCACTCCCGCGCCCGCCGCGCCGAGCGCCGCCTCGCCGACCCGGCCGAGGCCTATGGTGAATTCCAGGGCGCCGAGACCGAGCAGGAGCGCGTGCCGCTTCCCGCCCACCTGCGCGCCAACCCCGGCGAGGAACTCCCCACCGAGAAGCTCCAGAAGGCGCTCGCCCAGGCCGGTCTCGGCTCGCGCCGCCAGATGGAGGCCCTCATCAACGAGGGCGTCGTCACGATCAACGGCGTGAAGGCCACGATCGGCGACCGCGTCTCCGCCGAGGACGTCATCCGCATCGAAGGCCGCCTGGTGCGCCGCGAGGCCGCCCTTGAGGAGACTCCGCGCGTGCTGATGTACCACAAGCCCGCCGGCGAGATCGTCTCGCGCGACGACCCCGAAGGCCGTCCGAGCGTCTTCCACAACCTGCCGCGCCTCCAGGGGCAGCGCTGGGTCGCCGTCGGCCGCCTCGACTTCAACACCGAAGGCCTCCTGCTCTTCACCACCTCGGGCGAACTCGCCAACCGCCTCATGCACCCGCGCTACGAAATCGAGCGCGAGTACGCCGTTCGCACGATCGGCGAGATCGAGGCCGAGAGCCTGCTCAAGCTTCAGGAGGGCGTCGAGCTCGAAGACGGCGTCGCCAAGTTCGACCTGATCGAGGACCTGGGCGGCACGGGCCTGAACCACTGGTACCGCGTCCAGATCCGAGAAGGCCGCAACCGTGAGGTCCGCCGCCTCTTCGAGGCCGTCGGCCTCACCGTCTCGCGCCTGATCCGCGTGCGCTACGGCCAGGTCTCGCTTCCCCAGAAGCTCGCCCGCGGCGAACGCATGGAGCTCACCCCCGAGGAGGTCCGCACCTGGATCGCCGACCTCGAGGACGCCGCCAAGAAGATCGCCCGCACGGCCCCGAAGAAGGCCGAGGCCGCCAAGGCCCGCAAGGCCGAGGCCCGCCGCCGCGCCGCCGAGAACCGCGCCCGCGAGGAACGCGACGCCGCCAAGGACCAGCGTTTCCGCGGCGACCGTTCCGACCGCACCGGCGTGAAGGTCTGGGAGGGCCGCGACATGTCCGACCGCAGGACGCAGCGCAGGAACAAGCGCTCCTGATCAGGGGGACCGATCCGCCCCGGGCCCTTCCGGCCCGGGGGTGAGAATCCTCTTGAAAGCCCCGCCCGTGCGGGGCGCACCCCGGACGGGGCATTTGAATTCCCGAAAATAAAAGCGGTTTTCACTTGCCCCCGGGGCTTAAATTCCTTAAAATCACGCCATCTCTCGACGGTTCGGGGTCGAGCCCGTTACCGCTCGGTTCTCCGCGCCGGAGGCGAACGCGCCGGCACGAGGAAGATCGTCGGGATGAAAGTTTCAAACGAATCCTCGGAACGAGGGACCGCCGCAGGGACGGGGTCCGGTTCCGTCGACAGAGGGTCTCGTCGTGCGTCACCTGTCATGGGACGACGACCTGGCCGTGGATTCGTGCCCTGTCGAAGCGACTTCTCCGCGGGTTCCTCCCGGAGGGGCGATCGCGTCGACAAGAGGGCGGTTGGAATGGGCGTTCGCCCATTTTTTTTTGCCTGTGCGTTCCGCAAGGC
>CAJMRV010000210.1 GCA_905215795.1 uncultured bacterium
TATAGCAAAGTTTCGGCGCCGCGCCTAAGGTGAAAAAAAACACTCGGGATGCGTGATATACGCTCTTTTTCGACACATGGGGGTAGTGTTTTCACTTAGAATGTGGACAAACGGGAGACGGTTGGACAAGCCTCCTCCCGCAAAGAATCTTCCACGCCTCCCGAGCGTGCGGGCATAGGGTCCGCAAGGAACAGGGGAGGCCACATACAGAGTAAAAAAAGACAATGGATCGTAAACCTTGGCAGAACAACGGGGCCCATCGCGCCCCCTTCGGCGGCGATCGTCGCGACGACCGCTCCGAGTCCGGCTTCTCCCGCCGTGACCGTTTCAGCCGTTCCGACCGCTTCGAGCGCGGCGAGCGTGAAGACCGCTTCGGCGGCGAACGCCGCGGCTTCGGTGAATTCCGCGACCGCAACGACCGCTCCGACCGTTCGGACCGCTTCGAACGCAACGACCGCTTCCGCGGTGACCGCAACGACCGTTTCGGCGACCGCCGTGAACGCTTCGGCGATCGCAAGGAACGCTTCGGTGGTGACCGTCGCGACCGCAACGACCGCTTCGGCGGCGACCGCAGGGAAGACGGCGACCGCCGTTCCTTCGGTGGTGACCGCCGCTCCTTCGGCGGCGACCGCCGCGGCGGCTTCAAGTCCCGTGAGCAGGAACGCTTCAGCGTCCGCTCCGGCCCGCGCGCCCGCGCCGCCAAGCTCCGCAGCTTCGACGCCAAGGCCGAGTTCGAGACGCACGGCATCGTCCGTCTGGACGCCGACCTGCGCGCCTACTTCGCCTCCGCCGACGACGTCAACCGCATGCTCCGCCAGATCGCCGAGTGCGCCCGCGCCATGAGCGAAGCCGCCAAGAAGGCCGAGCCCGAGGTCGATGAAAACGAAGCCCCGGCCGACGAGGAAGAGGACGACGTCCTCGACGAGTCTTCCATGGACGAGCTCTTCGAAGACGACGAGGACGACTTCGCCGACGACGAAGAGGCCGAGGAAGAAGCTGAAGAAGAAGCCGAGGAAGCTGAAGAAGAGGCCGAAGAGGCTGAAGAAGAAGCTGAGGAAGCTGAAGAAGAGGCCGGAAAGGCCGGCAAGACCCCTGAAAAGGCCTGATAAGGCACGTTGACAGGGCCTCCCCGTGAGCGGGGAGGAAGACGAACGCCCGACGAGCGGATGCCACCGGCACCCACTCCCGGGCGTTTCTTTTTGCCTGCGTCGTATTAAGGTTTAACTTAATAGAACCTTCAGGTGTTTTACTATAAACTCAGATAGGTGACCACCCCAACCATTTGCTTAGTCTTTTCGGACGATGACCTACATTCTTGCACTCGACCAGGGAACGACGAGCTCCCGTGCGGTTCTGATCAACCGGCAGGCGGAGATCGTTTCGCGTGCCCAGTACGAGTTCGAACAGCACTATCCTGACCTGGGGTGGGTCGAACACGATCCCCTCGACATCTGGCGCACGCAGATCCGCTGCGCGCAGGAGTGCGTCAAGTCGGCCGGCATCGACCCCGCGGACATCGCCGGGGTCGGCATCACCAATCAACGTGAAACAACCATTCTCTGGGACAGGAAGACCGGAGAGCCCATCGGCAACGCCATCGTCTGGCAGGACCGACGCACGGCGCCGCTGTGCGTGGAATATCAGCGCCGGGGCCTCGAAGTCCTCGTCCGTGAAAAGACCGGCCTCAGGATCGACCCCTATTTCTCCGCGACGAAGATCCGCTGGATGCTCGACAACATCGAGGGTGCGGCCGAACGCGCCGACCGGGGCGAACTCGCCTTCGGCACGGTGGACTCCTGGCTCGTCTGGAACCTGACGGGAGGCAAACGCCACGTCATCGACGTGACCAATGCGAGCCGCACGATGCTCTGCAACCTCCAGACCGGACAGTGGGACGAGGAGCTCCTCGACGTGCTGGGCATCCCCGCGTCGCTGCTCCCCGAAATCGTACCGAGCTCGGGCGTGATCGCCCACACCGATCCGGCCCTCTTCGGACGCGCCATCCCCATCTGCGGCGTGGCGGGCGACCAGCAGGCGGCCACCTTCGGCCAGATCTGCTTCGAGCCCGGATGCGCCAAGAACACGTACGGCACGGGCGGCTTCCTCCTCATGAACGTGGGCGCACAGCCCCGGGGGAGCATGCACCGGCTGATCGGCACGACCGCCTGGGGCATCGAGGGCGAACCCCTCACGTACGCCCTCGAGGGCTCGGTCTTCGTGGCCGGCGCCGTGGTGCAGTGGCTGCGCGACGGACTCCAGTTCTTCCGCTCGGCCGAGGAAGTGGAGGCGCTCGCCGCCGGCGTCCCAGACAACGGGGGCGTCTACGTGGTGCCCGCCTTCGTGGGACTGGGCGCGCCGCACTGGGACAGCGCCGCACGGGGACTGATCATCGGACTCACGCGCGGAACGACGCGGGCCCACATCGCCCGCGCCGCGCTCGAAGGCATCGCCTTCCAGTCCGCGGAAGTGTTGGAGGCCATGCAGCTCGACGCCAAGACGCGTCTCAAGGAGCTCCGCGTGGACGGAGGGGCCTCCAGGAACAATTTACTCATGCAATTCCAGGCCGACATCTCGGGTGTGCC
>CAJMRV010000211.1 GCA_905215795.1 uncultured bacterium
TCATTCAGGGTACCCCCAGGGGCCGGGGTTCCGCAGATGGAGGCCGCCCTCCTCACACCGTGTTACAAATCGGGGGCTTGAAAAAAAGACCCGTTGCGCTAATATTCCCCTCATACCCGACAAAAACACTCGGGTTTCAACAAAGACCCGCCGGCCGTCCCCTCGGACGGTGCCGGCACCCTGTTTCAAGACATTCGAAAAGGAAGAACCAACATGTCCGAACCCCGCAAAGTCACGCTCGCTGAAGCCGCTGAAATCATCAAGACCTCCGAAGTCCCCGTCGTCCTCGCCGTGGGCGCCCCCTGGTGCATCGACTGCCGCCGCGCCCAGCCCTTCTACATGGCCATGGGCAAGGAATACGGCGACAAGGCCGTCTTCCTGCACGCCGACTGCGACGAGGAACCGGAACTGCGCACCGTCTACAAGGTCCAGCACATCCCCACGATGATGGTCTTCAAGAAGGGCGAGGAACAGGGCCGCATCGTCGAGGTGCGCACCCCGTCGGCCCTGCGTGAGTTCTTCAACCAGTACATCTGATCCCCTTCAACCCACACCCCTCAGGAAACCTCCCTCAATGCTGATCGATCCTCCTCTTTGCCGCTCCTACAGCTTCCTCAACGGCGGCCCGACCGTCATGATTACCACGCAGAGCGCCGACGGCGTCGACGACGTCATGGCCAACGCCTGGAACACGCTCTTTGAAATGGGCGCCGCCCCGCAGGTGATCGTCGTCTTCGAGACGACCCACACGAGCTACCGGAACATCCTCGAGACCGGGGAGTTCGGCATCTCGGTGCCGGGCACGGCCCTGAGGGAGCAGCTGATCGCATCGGGATCGGTCCACGGCCGCGACGTGGGCGACAAGTTCGTCCACCTCGGCATCGGGAAGCTTCCCGCGAGGAAGATCAAGGCGCCGCTAGTCGAAGGGGCCCTCGCCCACCTCGAATGCCGTCTGCTCGACCGCGACCTCTTTGAAAAGAAGGGGATCGCCCTCGCGGAGGTCATCGACGCCCGCGTCGAATCCGACTACTGGAACGGCGACTCGATCGTCACCGAGGGCCGCCCCCAGAAGACGATGCACAGCGCCGGCTCGACCACCTGGTTCGCCAGGGGCGAGGTACGCGACTGGTCGCAGGACCTCTGAGGGAAGACCTCCTGAAGGCCTTTTGAAGGCTTTCAAAGCCTGAAGAAAACACTGCCGGAAGGGACGCCCCGCTTTTGTGGAGCGTCCCTTTCTTCATGCCCGCCGCCTTCATTGTCGATTGAACCGGACTATTGAATTGACGACGACTCAAATGATGATTCAATCGGCATAGAACTGATGATTATTCATTAGCAATCAGTCACTTCCGAGCGATTGACAAAGCCTACCGGGAACCACTCGTGCGCCCTTTTCGATTGAATGCACCCGCCGGAAGGTTTAAAGTGAAAACAAGGTCTTGTATCCACAGGTCTTTTGTTTTCGGTCCGCCCGTGCGGACCACGATGGCGCCGACGACGCCCAAGGAGCAGAGCATGTCCCACGTATTCTTCATCCCGTTCGACCCCGCGGTGACGCCCGCCGACGAATTCACGCTCGAAACGGCGCTCTCGCTGATCGAGGGCCTCGAGGCCTACAACTTCGAGGACTACGGCGAGGACGACGAGAAGGTGGCGCTCCCGCTTGGAACCCCCGTGAGGAAGCTCGACCGCCTCCCGCGCCTTGGCGTGCCCGGTGAGACGGCCCGTGGCTTCGAGATCGCCGAGGCGGCCGACACGGTGAGCGTGCGGATCAACGCCCCCTCCTCGAGCACCGACTGGATCTATGCGCTGCGCTACCTCGCCGCGCTCTCCGCGCACTTCGGGAGCCCCTCGATCTACGACGAGGACAACGACGTCTACGACGCCGAGTCGATCCTCTCGTTCGACTACGGCACCCACATCGAATACGGCATCGAGTCGCTCGGACGCGCCCTCGAGGAGAGCGAGTCCGACGTGATCGGCGTGCCCTGCGAGACCTGCACCTTCCACGTCAACGACGAGGTCTACCACCTCATCGTCGACGACGACGATCCCGTCCAGGCCTTCTCGAGGATGATCAGCAACGTCGAGAACGTCGATGCGTTCCGTCCCCGTGTGATCGCCTGCCGCGCCGAGGACGGCGGAATGACGGGCTACTACGTCGTCTCCGCGGGGATTTCGAACGCCATCCCCTACGACCCCGCGCGCACGGCCGAGACCGCCGCCGTCGGCATCGACGAGTGGCGCGCCATCCTCAACCACGAGGGCTTCGGCGACGAGGCCTCGGACCTCCCCGAGGTCCCCTACGGCGCCTTCATCGACGCCTTGAACGAGGAGGACTACGAGTTCATCGACGCCTCGACGATCCTCCTCAGGGCCTTCGACGCCGACGAGATGAAGGAGCTCTACGCGCGCTGCCGGTCCTGAGCACCACGAAGTCGCATAAAAACAACACCCGCCGGAGCATCGGCGAAGGGGCGCCCCCGGAAGGCCCGGAGGGCGCCCTTCTTGGTGCGCTGGGCATGCGCAGTATCTAAAGGGTGAAAGTCCCGAAGGGCGG
>CAJMRV010000212.1 GCA_905215795.1 uncultured bacterium
CGCTGGCTCCCATCTGGGTGGCCATGACTCCCGATTCGGCTTTGTCCGACACGAAGCCCTCGTCGATGAAGAGCGAGTCGAGCCTGACGTGCTGCGAGGCCATCTTCGAGAGGCCCATCGCAAGCGCGAGGCTCACGAGGAAGGTCTCCCCGCCCGAGAGGTTCGAGACGGTGCGGAGCTGCTCGCCCTGCCAGGCGTCGCGGATCAGTAGTCCGAGGGGCTCCCCGGTGTCGCGCACGAGCGCATAGCGCTTCGTGAGTTCCGAGAGCGCCCGGTTGGCGGCCCTCACGACCCATTCGAAGGTGAGCCCCTGCGCGAAGCGCGCGTACTTGTCGCCCGAGGCGCTCCCGATCTTCGAGGAGAGCACGTCCCAGGGACGCGCGTCCGCGCGGAGCCGCTCGAGCGCCTCCATCTCGGTCCTGTGGCGTCCCGCGGCCTCGTCGTCGAGGCGGATCTTCTCGTCGAGCCCGCCTTTTTCGGCGACGAACCCGGCGTGCGTGACGGCAAGGCCCTTTCTCTCCTCTTCCAGCACCTCGAGCGCGGGTCCGCTTGCGACTTCCCCGCCCAGGTCGGCGATCGTCGCCGCGGCCGCCCTCGCCTGACCTGCGAGACGGTCCGCCTCGCGGCGGAGCTCGTCGGCCTCGCGGGTCCACATTTCCCTGAGCCCCTCGTCCAACTCCGCCGCCCGGTAGGCGGCCTCGTCGGCGAAACCGCTTTGTCCGAGGGATTCGATGAAGACGTCCCTCGCCTCCGCGGCGGCCTTTTCGCGTTCGGCGGCGGCCGAGCGTCGTGCGGCAAGCGTCTCGCCCGCTTCGGTCTTCTTCCTCGCGGCCGTCTCATGGGCGGCCTCCGCGTCGTTCTTCGCGGCGTCGATGCGCTGCACGCGCTCGTCCCACGCCGTCTTCACCGCCTGCGATGTCTTCGTCCCGTAGCGTTCCCGGTGTTCCTTGAGGAGGCCCTCGAGTCCGTCACGGGCGGCCTTCATGTCGGAGGCCGCCGACTTCTCGGCCTCTCCACGGTCCGCCAGGGTCGCGTCGATCACGGCGAGCGCCTTTTCCGCCTCGCCCAACGCCGTCTCGGCGTCCCTTCTCTTCTCCGCCGCCCTGCGGTGCTCCGAGAGCCAGTTCGTGACGGCCTTCGAGAGGGACGCGATCGTGTTCCGTGAGAGTTTCGAGGCGAAGGCCTTCGCTGCATCCGCATCCATGCCGTCGACGCCTCCGACGGCGTCCGGATCGATCCAGCCGGGGGCGTACCCCACGTCGGCGAGACGACCGGGGAGATGCGAGGCGTCCCCGATGAACGCACCGGCGGCCTCAAGGAGCCCGGCACGGGCGCTTTCATAACGCTTCCCGGCCTCCTTGAGTTCCTCCCTGAGCGCCGCCACCGCGTTCCGGCGTCGTTCGACGTCCTCGCGGGCGGGTTCGATCATCGACAGGAGCCGTGCGATCTCGAGCGTCGAGGTCGTGAAGGCGTTCTCGAGGGCTCGGGCCGCCCTGAGGGGCGCTTCGGAGGGCACCTCGGCCGACGCTCCATCAGCACCCGGCTCCACGGCGTGGAGCGCCTCGGGATGGTGGTCGGTGGCGCCGCAGAGCGGACACGGACTCCCGGGGCGGAGCGCCTTCCTGAAGCGAGCGAGGCTCCGCTCGAGCGTCTCGCGGTCGCGTTCCCGACCGAGGCGTTCCACTTCGCCGGCGATCCTCAGGCGGGCGGCCTCGCGCCCCTCGGGCGTGCCGTCGTGTCCGAAGCGGCGGCGGTCCTCCTCGAGGGCCTTGGCATGTTCGTCGACACGGACTTTCAGTCGCCCTTCGGCGTCCTCGAGGTCCTTTTCGTCCGCTTCGAGGTGTTTCGCCGCGCGTTCGTATTCGCTCTTTTTCGAGAGGGCGTCGCTTTTGGCGTGGCTCACCGCCGTGAGCCCGCCATCGAGCTTCATCAGTTCCCGTTCGAGTTCCGAAAGACGGCCTTCCAGGGCGGTCTCAAGCGGGTTCCTGTCGGAGTCGTCCTTCAAGGTTGCAGCATCGGCCGTTCCCGCGGAGAGTCTTGACGCCACCGTCTTGAAGCCGAATGCATCGGCCTCCCTCCACACGAAGGGATGCGGGGCCGAGGCGGCCTTCAGGGCCGCGGCGGCCGCGTCGCGTCCAAGCCGCGCGGTCTTCGCGCGCGTTTCGGCCTCATCGAGGTGGCCCTTCGCCTTGGCGTGGCGCTCTCCGGCGTCGACGGCCTTCATCCGGGCGTTGGCGATCACGTTCTCCGAGGTGCGCATCGCATCGATGACGGCCTCCACGCGGGGGCGTTCAAGGGCGAGCTCCGCCGCCTTCTTCTTCGCGTCGTCCCTCGCGGCGAGGGTCTCGTTGAAGGCCTTTTCCGCCTCGTCGGCGGTCGTCTTCGCGGCGAGGAGGTCGGTGGCGGCCTGCTTTGCAAAACCGGCCGCCCTCACGAAGGCCGCCTCGTGGACGCGCACGGCGTCGTGGCGGGCGGCGGCCTCGAGCTTCGCGGCCTTCGGCTTGAAGGCCTCGACGTCCGCGGCGTTCTT
>CAJMRV010000213.1 GCA_905215795.1 uncultured bacterium
CGACCGCATGAGCGCGATCGTCGAGCCGGGGACGTGGTCCTACACGATCCGCGCCACGCACGCGGGCAAGTTCACGATCCCGAGCGCGATGATCCTCGACCTCTACAACCCGGTCCACCTCGGACGTTCGGCGCTCGGCACCATCGAGGTGCTCCCGCTCGAAAAGCCCGCGAAGTGATGCACGACCATCCCGCCGCTCCGTGACGCCGCGGCGGCGGGACGCAAGGGTGCTTGACGACGGCCGAAGACTGAAAAGGACGAGAGGACAAGCGGATGGACGAATCCACCCACGGAAAGAAGGGAATCGAACGCGCCGGAGAGGCCGGACAAAACGGAG
Source organism: uncultured bacterium (assembly GCA_905215795.1). Taxonomy (GTDB): domain Bacteria; phylum Pseudomonadota; class Gammaproteobacteria; order Burkholderiales; family Burkholderiaceae_F; genus Sutterella. Next base: position 338 of record CAJMRV010000213.1, read on the forward strand.
CCGGTCCCGCCGGCGTGTCCGCGTCGGCCTCCCCCAACCCGGAGGAGCCCAGGCCCCAGGGACGGCGCCGCCGCATCAACGGCCCCGTCCTCTTCTGCGTCCTCCTCGTCGTCGTCCCGGTTCTCCTCATCGCCGGCGTGTTCCTCGCCGCACGCTTTCTTCCCGCGCCTCCCCTGACGGACGGCACCGGGCAGAGCCGCGTCGTGCAGGCCGTCGACGGGCGCGTCCTCACGATGACGATGAACGAGGCGGGTCAGTACCGGATCGACGTCCCGCTCGAAAGCCTCTCCCCGGCGCTCGTCGAGGCGACGCTCGCCTACGAGGACCGCCATTTCCGAAGCCATCCCGGCGTCAACCCCGTCTCGCTCGCCCGAGCAGCAGCGGCAAGCCTCACCGGACGCCCGATCGGCGGCTCGACGGTGACGATGCAGGTCGCCCGCATGGCGGAGAACCTCGACACCCGGACGGTCCCGGGGAAGCTCCGCCAATGCTTCGAGGCGCTCCGCCTGGAGGCGCACCACTCCAAGGACGCCATCCTCGAGGCGTACTTCAACCTCGCCCCGTACGGGGGCAACATCGTCGGCGCGGGCGCGGCCTCCTGGTTCTACTTCGGCAAGGGACCGGGCTCGCTCACCCGCGAGGAGGCGCTCCTCCTCTCGGTCGTCCCTCAGAACCCCGTGAAGCGCCGCCCCGACCGGACCGACCCCGGCGCGGGTGCGCCGGAGGCCTACCGCCTCGCGCTCGAACGGCTCCCCGACGGCGCGGCCTACACCGAAAACGTGAAGAAGGCGCTCGAACACCGTCCCGTCCCCCGGGCCGAACGGCGGCTCCCCTTCGAGGCGCCCCACCTCACCCGGCTCGAACTCGCCCGCGGCGGGGACGCCCACGTGACGACGAGCATCGACGCCGACCTCCAGCGAACCGCCGAGCGGCTCCTCACCGAGCACGTCAAGCGGCTCGCCCCCTACGGCATCGACAACGGGGCGCTCCTGATCGCCGACGCCCGCACCGGCTCGATCCTCGCCTACGTGGGGAGCGCGGACTTCTTCGACAAGTCGATCGAGGGCGAGGTCGACGGGATCGAAGCCAAGCGCAGTCCCGGGAGCACCCTGAAGCCCTTCATCTACGGGGCCGCCTTGTCCGAAGGGCTCATCACCCCGCAGAGCGTCGTCTTCGACGAGCCCGTCGGACACGCCGGCTGGTTCCCGAAGAACGCCGACGGGGCCTTCCTCGGGCACCTGAGCGCCACCGACGCCCTCAACCTCTCGAGGAACATCCCCGCGATCGAACTCGCCCGCGGACTCCATCCCGACTTCTACTCGGTGCTCACCACGCTCGGCATCTCGCTCCCCGAGAGCCGCGAACACTACGGCATGAGCCTCGTGCTGGGCGGGGCCGAAGTGACCCCGAGGGAGCTCGCCCGCGCCTACACGGCCATCCTCGAAGGGGGCCGTGCGAGGGACCTCTCGACGCGTCCGGGCAGGATGGAGCTCCTCCCCGGGCGGGCCTTCTCGCCCGAGGCGGCCTGGGCCCTGCGCTTCATGATGGAGGCTCCACAGCGCGCGGGACGCCTCCCCGCGGGACTCCCGCCTACGGGCTTCAAGACGGGCACCTCCAACCAGCGCCGCGACGCCTGGTGCGCGGGCTACACCGGCCCCTACGTCGTGGTGGTCTGGCTGGGCCGCTTCGACGCGCGCCCGAACCCCTATCTCGAAGGGGAGCCCGTCGCCAAGCCGCTCTTCATCCGCACCGTCGAGGCGCTCCCGCGCTGGCGGGGCTTCAGCTTCACCAAGCGTGAACGCGCCCTCATGGAAACGCCTCCCGAAGGAGTGCGCATGCGCGCCGTGTGCCGCGCCACGGGCGACGTCCCCGTGGATTCGGAAGGCGAAGTGCGATGCACCGACACGGTGGAGACCCCGTGGATCACGGGCGTCTCGCCCAGTGCGCCGACGGGCCTTTACGAACGGATCATCGTCAACACGAAGACGGGCGAGCGCGCCTGTTCGGCCCGTCCTGGCGAAACGCACGCCGAGTACCGCCTCGTCTGGCCCGACTCGATCCGCCCCTATCTCACGCTCTCGGAGAAGGCCGCCTCGACGCTCCCGCCCCTGGAGAAGGCCTGTGCCAAACCCCAAGACACCGGACGCCCCGATATGCGCCATCCCAAGGCGGGCGTCACGTTCCTCAC
>CAJMRV010000214.1 GCA_905215795.1 uncultured bacterium
CAGGAAGGTCCGGACGAAGACGTCAGGTTTTCCCCTACAATCAGGCCCCTACGAACGAAACAGGCAGTTTTATTTAGTGAATATGTCTTACGGGAAATCCCCATAGGCACAAGGGGCTATCATAACCCCTCGCGGGAGCGGCGTGGGCACCTGTTGAAGGGTCCCCTCAGAGAAATCAGCACCCGACGAAAAAAACATCCCTCCCGATCCACCATCCAGAGCCCCGGCGACGGGGCGGCAGCACCGTGAGCATCCCCAATCCCCACACCACCGTCCCCGGCATCCCCCTTGAGGAACTCCTCGGCGGAGAACGACCCGAGCTCCCGCCCGGCTTTTCCGGACGGCTCGGCGTGCTCGTCGCAAGCGACGGAGTGACGGGAGAACGGATCGTGAGGACGGCGGCCTCGCCCTACCCCTTCGAACACCAGGCCGACTACCGTGCGGTCGACCCGGAGGCGCTGATCGGCGGCCTCGAGGAGGCGGAAACGCCCTCGATCGTCTTGACCGACGCCGCGGGCGGGACGTTCACGATGAGGGAGCTCCTCGCCGACTGGTTCGCCGACTACCCGGTGCTCCCGCCCGATCAGGGCGGACGGAGGATCGAGGCGAGGAAGCGCCAGTGGCGCGCCGCCTTCACACTGGCCCTCAAAACACCGCTCGTGCGTCTTCTCGACCAGTACAACCGGGAGCGCGCCGCGCATCCGGGGCGTACGCTCGAACTGATCGCCGAGGCGTGGATCGGCCGGGCGCCCTGCTGGCTCGTGCGCCACGACGGCACCTTCTATCCGCCGGCCTCGTCGTTCCGCCCCGTGCTCGACCGACTCCTTGAAGGCGAGGCGGTCGACCCCGTCGTCCCGATAGCCGACGAGGAGCACCTCCCCGAAATCAAGGTGCTCTTCGAGGACGACGACATCATCGTCGTCGACAAGCCCACGCGTCTCGCGAGCGTCCCCGGGCTCCGGGAGTCCACCTCCGTGAAGCAGATCCTCGAGAAGACCCACGGTCCGCTCTGGGTCGTCCACCGGCTCGACCTGGACACCTCGGGCGTGCTCCTCTTCGGGAAGCGCCGCGAAACGCTCGACGCGCTGAACCGCGCCTTCTCGGAAAGGAAAAGCAAAAAGACCTACGTCGCGCGCCTCGAAGGCGTGCCCGCCTCATATCCACATCTCCCCGACGTGATCGACCTCCCGCTCGGCACGAATCCGCTCGACCGGCCGCTCCAGGCCGCGCTCGCCCCGGGCCACGGCGGCAAGGAGGCGGTGACGCGCGTGAAAGCGATCGGCATCGACGAACGCGACGGCACCAAAAAGCTCCTCGTCGAACTCTCCCCGGAGACGGGACGCACCCATCAGCTCCGCATGCACACGGCGCACCCGGCGGGACTCGGCGTCGCGATCGACGGCGACCCGTTCTACTCGAAGGAGGGCCCCGCCGCGGAGGGACACCCGGGCGGAGTGAAACGCCTCTGCCTTCACGCCGCCTCGCTCTCGATCGTTCATCCCGTGACGGGCGAACGCCTGACGTGGCGCTCGGAACCCGACTTCCCCGTCTTCGAAAAGGACTGAGACGCCGCACCGCCCGGGGGACAAGACTTCCGTGGATTTCATCCCGGACAAGAACCCCCGGATTGAAGCCCTCCTGCGTCCTCCCGGCACTGCCGCTCTCGCGTTGCAAAGAGACCGCGTTCACGCCCGCCCGGAACCCCGTTTTGATAAAATGAATGCGCCTTGAAGGAAGGCTTCCGCGTGGATGGAACCGACGTCCGCGCCGCACCTTGCACGCACCTTCGACACACACCCGGCGCCCCGGGACCGACCGCCCCGGGAAGCCCTGCACTCCACAGCAAAACAGCATTCAGGATACGAACCGCCGTCATGACCACACGGACTATGAAGAGCCACCGGGACCATTCCCGGGGGACGGGCATCCGCCCCGTCGGAGCCGCCGCCCTCGTTTCGCTCGCCCTCGCCTTTTCGGCGGGCTTCTCCGGCCCCGCCCCCGCGGCCTCCCCGAACCCCATCGCGGCCGACTGCACCTACAACGGCATCAAGCTCTTCGGACGCGTCAAGCAGGTCGAGTACTTCCCCGACATCCGCGTCAAAATCGTCAACCGCTTCCCCGACCTGAGGGTCGCGCGCGTGGACTCGATGCCGACCTCGTGCGGGCGCTGGCAGTTCGTCAACAACTCCCCCGACTTCAAGATCAAGATCGTCGAGACGTTCCCCGACATCACGATCGAATACGTGGACGCCTTCCCGGGAAAGACCGAGAAGTAAGCGTGACGACGAACGAATCGCCCATTTGACTATCGAAGTCGATTTTCTGATAGAATCCATCTAAACGAGAGGGACGTGACGCCCGGCGTGTTCCGCCGGCCGGCGTCCCGCCCTGCTCTCAGACGCGCTCCGGGCGCGTCGAGACCGTATAATGTGGGACTGCGCACGAACTTCAAAGAAGGCGCATCCGAACACAAAAACCAAACACAAGCCCCCC
>CAJMRV010000215.1 GCA_905215795.1 uncultured bacterium
ATTCCCGCAAATGAAGAAGAGGTTGCCACACTTTATTGAGCTTCGCGGTGAACACGAATTTGTGGCGGGGAACTCTGAGGAGTCCCTTGGCCTTTTGGACGGTCGAGCCGTATTCCGAGGGGGGAAGCTCGTTCGGGTAATGACGGAGACTCGTTTTGGACCACAGGTGTGAGTAACTTTCCTCCAGCTCGAGACGTCCGAACTTCTGGTTGAATTTCAGGTCGAAGCCCCGTCGTTTGACGTCGAAGAGGTTCTTTGTGTAGTACACGCTCTTGTTGTCGTAGGCGGGATCATGGTAAAGAGCCCGCACCATCTGGTTCGGCGTGTGGCTCATCCAGGCCGTCAAGGAGACCGTCGTCCAATCGAAGGCGTCCCTCCAGCCGATTTCCGCGATGTCGAATTTTTCGTCCTTCGCTGTGGTGGGGGCGAAGGTTTTCCTCCACACGGGTTTGCCATCTTTATCGGTAACCGTTGGGTCCTTTCTATAGACTTCATCGGTCACCATGAGACCGTCCGGTCCCGTGAATCCTCGTTCATAGCGAGAATAAACACGCCCTGTTTCCGAGTAGTTGTAGGCAGCCGAAAGGGAGAACGCCTCGTTGCGGGTTTTTCTTCCGCTTTGGTAGGGATCGTCCTTGAAGGTCTTCTGGTATCGCCAGTCCGTGATGTCCTCTCGGATGCCTTCGCTCAATTCGAATTTGTCCCACGTGTTCGTATTGACGATGAACAAAGCATAATTCCGCTTCTCATAGAAGAAGCGCATGTCCGAGGGGTTGTCGTCAACAACGTCGAAGTAGTCGAGGTCGGCCTGTTGTTTTGAGAGGTCGAGTCCGACAAGGAGGTGGCCGTTTTCGTTGTAGTCGAAGTCGAGCTTGGACTTGAGTCCGTAATCCTTCGTCTTGAAGAAGTGCTTTTCCCAGTCGTCTCCTCTGTAGGTTCCGTCGAGGGTGAAGAACTCCGTGGTGAGCTTCACCGTGTCGGAGGCATTCCACGTGTGCGTGGCGGACAGGGTGTCCACATTTCGGTCGCCGAAGTTGTAATCGCGCGTCTTCCAACGGATGATCTTGCCGTCGGGGCCGAGTTTGGTCTGCGTCTTCCAACGAGGGAGGTAATTGCGTCCGTATTTCTGCAGCTTGTATTTGTTGAGATTCCACACATACTGGGAGTCTGCTTCATAACGGCTTGCACGGAAGGTGACCCTATGGTTGCCCGGCAGGTCAAGACGGGCGCCGAGGGCGTAATAGTCACTGTTGTCGTAAGTATTGACGAACTCGAGGTCCTGTCTCGTCTTCGTGGCGGTCGCTTCGATGGCGAACTTGTTGTCGAAGAAGGCGTGCCCCAGAGCGGCCGTGTAGCGCGTGCTGTCGGTGCCCCATTGCCCGGACACCATTTTCCTGGGCTTCTTCATGGAATGAAGCGAGGTCGTCATGTTGATCACGCCGCCCTGGGCGCCGGCACCGTAAATGACGGAACCGCCGCCGGGAATGATTTCGACGCTGTCGAGTTGTTCGATCGGGACGATGTTGATGTCGCGGGCGAACGGATGCGTGGTCAATGAAGTGATGGGTGCGCCGTCGATATGGATCTGGATGTTCCGAGCGGCCGCATCCATGCCCTGGCCGCGGATGTCGATCTGCTTCTTGCCGGAACTGTTGACGTTTACGGAGGGGATCTTCTTGAGGGCATCCGTGACGTCCCTGTTGCCGCGGTCCTGGAGCTTCTTCTTGTCCAGGATGATCACCTCCTTCGTCTTTCGGAGGCGCTCGATGTCGGTGAGCTCGGGGCGCACATAGGTGTCGGAGAGTTCGATGACACCGTCCTCTTCATCGTCGTCATCGTCGTCGAAGATGAAGTCACTGGTGGTGGCGGCCCAGGAGGCCGAGGCACCCGCCATGAGAAGTGCGGCGAGCGCGATGCTGAGGGGTTTTAATTTCATTGTAATGAAACTCATTTGCAATTAGGCGACAAGTCCCACTGTACATGAAGACCTCGTCGGCGTCAGCATTTATTTTGAAAATGGACGCGGTTATCTAATGTCCCTATCGGAGAGGTGTTTCCAATAGGCTGAGTTTGCTGATTCTTGTCGGTGGACGGCGGGATGAAGCAGGGTCGAATTCCCTTCCGTGACCGAGGGTTGTCTCCGCCGTGGCTTCTCTTCCGGAAGGTCCTTCGCGCGGGACAGGGTGTTCTTCAAATAATGTCAGATACAGCTAGATACAAAGTGGGCAATTATACCAGTCGGTTTCTTTCGAACCCCTTAACTGGCTCGTGGAAAGGGTGCTGAAGGCGTGCGGTTCGTGATGTTCGACGCACTGAGTGGAATTCCGGCGGAAAAACGGTGGTGAATCTTCGCCGTTTTGGAGAATGCCGGGAGGGCGGTTTTTCCCTTTCTCCAGGCAAAAAAGAAGGCTCTTCCGACTTTTTGGTGAAACAGGGAGCTCGATGGTACCCTGGTCGAGGTC
>CAJMRV010000216.1 GCA_905215795.1 uncultured bacterium
CCAACGGCATGGGCATCACGTTCATGAGTTCGCGCGTCCTCCATGACTCCTTCTACGGCGAGCACCTCGCGCAGATCGAGTGCCCGAGCCACTTCAAGCGTCCGCTGAGCCTGTGCATGCACCGCGGCAAGTACCAGAGCAAGGACCTCCTTGAATGGGTCGAGGTGACGAAGGCCTGGGCCCAGCTGAGGGCCGGCCGCCGCGGCTGATCCCGCGGTCCGCGTCACGCTGGGGGTCCTTCAGGACCTTCCTCCAATCTTTTTTGATTCCGCCCGCCGCCGGCTCCCCGGCCGCGGGCTTTCTCGCATCGGGCGCCTTGATTTCGTCCGTCTTCGCCTGGGTTCCCGGGCCTCCATCCTCTTCTCCATTTCTCTTTGAAAGACCTCCCTGATAGGCAGAATGCATCAGGACAACGGGCCGGAAATTCGGTATAACAGGAAATACCGTCGAGGACGCCTGCGCGGGCGTTCGTCGTTTGTTCAACGCCGTCCACCGTCCGCTGCCCGTCGTCCTCATGACCACCTTTTCCTAGAAGGAGACAACCCATGCCCGTATATGCCGATATGACCGAACTCGTCGGCCACACCCCCCTGATGCGCGCGAGCCGCCTGAGCCGTGCGCTCGGTCTCGAGACCGACATCCTCGTCAAGATCGAGAGCTTCAATCCGCTCGGATCGGTCAAGGACCGCGTCGGCCTGAAGATGATCGAGGAGGCAGAGAAGAGCGGGGCGCTCAAGCCGGGCGGCCTCATCATCGAACCCACCAGCGGGAACACGGGCGTGGGGATCGCGGGCGTGGCCTCCGCCAGGGGCTACCGCACCATCATCGTCATGCCCGACACGATGAGCCTGGAGCGCCGCATGGTGCTCGAGGCCCTGGGCGCCGAACTCGTCCTCACCCCGGGCGCCGAAGGCATGAAGGGCTCGATCCGCAAGGCCGAGGAACTGCGTGACGCGCATCCGGGCGCCATCATCATGGGTCAGTTCGACAACCCCGCCAATCCGCTCGCCCATGTCGAGACCACCGGTCCCGAGATCTGGGAGGACACCGAGGGCGCCGTGGGCGTCTTCGTCGCGGGCGTGGGCACGGGCGGCACCGTGAGCGGCACGGGCCGCTATCTGAAGTCACGCAACCCCGACGTGCACGTCGCCGCCGTCGAACCCGACCGCAGCCCGATCCTCTCGGGCGGCAAGCCCGGTCCGCACGCCATCCAGGGCATCGGCGCGAACTTCATCCCGAAGAACTACGACGCCTCGGTCGTCGACGAAGTGGTGAGGATCACCGACGAGGACGCCTACGAGGGCGCCCGCGCGTTCGCCAAATACGAGGGGCTGCTCGTCGGCGTCTCGAGCGGCGCCGCCATCGCGGCCGCGGCCGAAATCGCCCGCCGTCCCGAAATGAAGGGCCGCACGATCGTGGCGCTCCTCCCGGACACGGGCGACCGCTACCTCTCCACGCCGCTCTTCCGACGCGGCTGATCCCATTCCGTGAAGGAGCATCCCGCATGACGGAAAAGAACATCAACGCCGCCCTCGCGGACCGCATCGAACGCGTCTCCCGGCAGACGCTCCTCCCCGAAATCGGGGAGGCGGGGCGCGACCGGATCTTCGGGTCCGTCGTCACGGTGATCGGCGCCGGGGGGCTCGGCTCCCCGCTCGTCCTCTACCTCGCCGCCGCGGGCGTCGGGGAGATCCGCCTGATCGACCTCGACACGGTCTCCGTCTCGAACCTCTCCCGGCAGGTGCTCCACACCACCGCCGAAGTGGGGGAACCCAAGGTCGAGAGCGCCGCGAGGACCATCGCGAGGATGACCCCGCACACGCGGATCGTCCCGGTCGACGCCGAGGCGACCCAGGAGAACCTCGTGCGCCTGCTCGAAGGGGCGGACCTCCTGATCGACGCGAGCGACAACCTCGCCACCCGCATCACCGCCTCGAGGGCGAGCCTCGCAACGAAGGTGCCGCTTCTCTTCGGGTCGGCGATCCGGTGGACGGGCCAGGTCGGGCTCTTCAACCCGAAGAAGCCCGGCGCCCCGTGTTTCGAGTGCCTTTTCGAGGAGGACGAGGGCGCCAACGACGTCAAGGCCTCCCGCGTCGGGGTCGCCTCCGCCGTGACGGGCATCGTCGGGACGATCATGGCCAACGAGGCCGTGAAGTTCCTCGCCGGTGTCCCCGACGGGCTAGAGGGGCGTTTGCTCATGGTCGACGCCCTTTCAATGGACTTCAGGACGATCCGTCTCGCCCGCAACCCGGGATGCCGTTCGGCGGCGCTCCACGGGGACTGAGGGGAGCACCCGGACGCGTGACGCGTTGCGGTTCAAAGATTGAAAAGGTGCGCTGCACCGCTTGGCCTCCGGACAGTAATGTCCGGGGGCTTTTTGGTGCGCTGGGCATGCGCAGTATCTAAAGGGTGAAAGTCCCGAAGGGCGG
>CAJMRV010000217.1 GCA_905215795.1 uncultured bacterium
GAGTGGTGAAACGCACGACGGTGCCGCCACCATGGACTGGATGGATCCGGAACAGGAACGTGGTATTACGATTACGTCCGCTGCCACCACCGCCTTCTGGAACGGTATGGAACACCAGTTCGATACGCACCGTTTCAACATCATCGACACCCCGGGGCACGTCGACTTCACCGTTGAAGTCGAACGCTCCATGCGCGTGCTCGACGGCGCCTGCATGGTCTACTGTGCCGTGGGTGGCGTTCAGCCGCAGTCCGAAACCGTGTGGCGCCAGGCCAACAAGTACCACGTGCCCCGTCTTGCCTTCGTGAACAAGATGGACCGCACCGGTGCCAACTTCTTCAAGGTCTACGACCAGATGAAGAAGCGCCTCAACGCCCACCCCGTCCCCGTCGTGATCCCGATCGGCGCTGAAGACAACTTCAAGGGCGTCGTCGACCTCCTGAAGATGCAGGCCATCATTTGGGACGAAGAATCGATGGGCATGAAGTTCACGTACGAAGACATCCCCGCCGAGCTCGTCGACTCCGCCAACGAATGGCGCGAGCACATGATCGAAGCCGCCGCGGAAGCCGACGAAGAACTCATGAACAAGTACCTCGAAGACGGTGAACTCACCGAAGACGAGATCATCGCCGGTATCCGCAAGCGCACGATCGCCTGCGAAATCCAGCCGATGCTCTGCGGCACCGCCTTCAAGAACAAGGGTGTCCAGCGCATGCTCGACGCCGTCGTCCAGTTCCTCCCGAGCCCGGTGGACATCCCCCCGGTTCCGGGTTTCGACCTCGACGACCAGCCCGTCACGCGTGAAGCCAGCGACGATGCTCCGCTCTCCGCTCTCGCGTTCAAGATCATGACCGACCCGTACGTCGGCCAGCTCACCTTCCTGCGCGTCTACTCCGGCGTCATGAACTCCGGCGACACCGTTCTCAACTCGGTCAAGAACCGCAAGGAACGCATCGGCCGTCTGCTCCAGATGCACGCCAACGAGCGTAAGGAGATCAAGGAATGCGAAGCCGGCGACATCGCCGCCTGCGTGGGCCTCAAGGACGTCACGACCGGCGACACGCTCTGCGCCGTCGACGCCCCGATCATCCTCGAACGCATGGAATTCCCGGATCCCGTGATCTCCATGTCCGTCGAACCGAAGACGAAGGCCGACCAGGAAAAGATGGCCCTCGCTCTCGGCCGTCTCGCTCAGGAAGACCCGTCGTTCCGCGTCCGCACCGACGAAGAATCCGGCCAGACCATCATCTCCGGCATGGGCGAACTCCACCTCGACATTCTCGTCGACCGCATGAAGCGTGAATTCCACGTCGACTGCGCCGTCGGCAAGCCGCAGGTCGCCTACCGCGAAACCATCCGTTCGGTCGTCGAAAACGCCGAATGCAAGTTCGCCAAGCAGTCCGGCGGTCGCGGCCAGTACGGTCACGTCGTCCTCAAGCTCGAACCGCTCGAAGCGGGCAAGGGCTTCGAATTCGTCGACGCCATCAAGGGCGGTGTGGTTCCCCGCGAATACATCCCGGCCGTTCAGAAGGGTATCGAAGACACCCTCAAGTCCGGTGTCCTCGCCGGCTACCCGGTCGTCGACGTCCGCGTCACGCTGCACTTCGGTTCCTACCACGAAGTCGACTCGAACGAAAACGCGTTCAAGATGGCCGCTTCGATGGCCTTCAAGGACGGTATGCGTAACGCCAGCCCGGTTCTCCTCGAGCCGATCATGGCCGTTGAAGTCGAAACGCCTGAAGAAAAGATGGGCGACGTCATGGGCGACCTTTCGTCCCGTCGCGGTCAGATCCAGGAAATGAACGACCTCGTCGGCGGCGGCAAGGCCGTCAAGGCCGAGGTTCCGCTCTCCGAGATGTTCGGCTACGCCACGCAGCTCCGCTCCCTCACGCAGGGTCGTGCGACGTACACGATGGAGTTCAAGCACTACGCTGAAGCTCCGCGCAACATCGCCGAAGCTGTCATGGAAGACAAAGCCAAGTAAACTATAGACGTACTACAACGTACTTTTTCCTTTAACTTTCTACTTTTACTGTAAGGACCTAAAATGGCCAAGGGTAAGTTTGAACGCACAAAGCCCCACGTTAACGTGGGCACGATCGGTCACGTCGACCACGGTAAGACGACGCTGACGGCTGCCATCACCACGATTCTCTCGAAGAACTACGGTGGCGAAGCCAAGGGCTACGACCAGATCGACGCCGCTCCTGAAGAAAAGGCTCGCGGCATCACCATCAGCACCTCGCACGTCGAATACGAAACCCCGACGCGCCACTACGCCCACGTCGACTGCCCGGGGCACGCTGACTACGTCAAGAACATGATCACGGGTGCTGCCCAGATGGACGGCGCCATCCTCGTTGTGTCCGCTGCTGACGGCCCCATGCCCCAGACGCGTGAACACATCCTCCTGGCCCGCC
>CAJMRV010000218.1 GCA_905215795.1 uncultured bacterium
TCGAAAGCAAGGGCCTCTTCGATTCGGACTTCCTCAAGCTCGACTGCGAGACCGTGCTCCTTCCCGGGGGCGAGGTCTCCAAGCGCTACATGCTTCCGCACTGCGGCGCGGCGGGCATGGTGGTTCTCGACGAGGATGGAACGGTCGTCCTCGAGCGTCAGTGGCGCCATCCCTGCAAGCAGGCCTTCTGGGAGATCCCGGCGGGCAAGATCGACGAACGCGAGGAGCCCATCGCCTGCGCCCGCCGCGAACTCGTCGAGGAATGCGGCATCCACGCTGAACGCTGGAACCGCCTCGGAACGATCAGGAACGCGATCGGCTACAGCAACGAGCGGATCGTGATCTATCTCGCGCAGGGACTCACCTACGGCGAGCGCCACCTTGATCCGGGCGAGTACCTCGAGGTGCGCCGCGTTCCGCTGGAAACCGCCCTCAGGATGTGCGACGAGGGACTGATCACGGACTGCAAGACGCTTGTCGGCCTTTACTGGCTCGACCGTTATCTCAAGGGTGAGAAGAAGACCGAGCCCTGACCGACGCCTTTGGATCATCCGACGGCCCGCCGTTCCCCCTGCCGGGGAGCCGCGGGCCTTTTCTTCGTCCCTGCTCCGGAGGACTCCCGTCCGCGGGCATGCAAAAAGGGCGCCGTCCCTTCCCCGGGTCGGGGAGGAACGGCGCCCTTGATGTCGGAGCTTCGTCCGGCTTTCAGTTCACGCGGCTATCAGCTGAGGATGTAGCAGATGGCGAGCGAGCAGAGCATCACGGGGATCGTGCGCTTGACGACGTCGATCGTGGAGACGCCGGCGATGCCGGAGATCACGATCACGCCGGCGGCGATCGGCGAGGAGATGCGGCCGAGCGCGGCGGAGATCATGGCGATGAAGCCGAGGTTTTCAATCTGCAGGCCGAACTGGGCGGCGTGCGGCGTCACCGCTTCGTTGAAGGTGAACGCGGCGGCGTCGCCCGAACCGGTCATCACGCCGAGGAGGTACGGCCCGATGGCGGCGCCGAGCTTGGCGACTTCGTTGGAGGTCTTCAGGTATTCGATGAACAGGTCGATGACGCCGCAGCTCTTGAGGCCGGCGGCGAACACGCCCGCGGCGATGATCAGGCCGAGGATCTGGCCGTAACCGCGGCCCATGCCCTCGAAGAACTTCTTGGAGATCTCGGCGGGGTTGGCGCGGGTGACGATGACGGTGTAGATCACGCCGAAGAGCATGGCCGTGGCGACGCTCATCTTGACTTCCTTGAACCAGACGGCCATGACGAAGAGCAGGACGACCGGGAGGAGCGGGGCAATGGCCCAGAGGATGTTGGGCTTGGCCGGGAGTTCGGGGCTGTGGGTCGAGTCGACGGCGGTTTCACCGAAGCCACCCTTCTTGTAGTCACCGTAGATCAGGCAGATGACGACCATCAGGACGATGTTCGCGCAGATGATGACCATCAGGTTCGGAAGGATGTACTGGATGAATTCGATCACGCCCATGCCGGCGATCTTCGCGACGAACACGTTGTGTGCCGTGCCCGGGGAGATGAAGCCCGCCATGGTGGAGCCGACGACGGCAGCGGCGGCGATCGCGGGGCGGAAGCCGGCGCGGATCATGAGGGCGACCATCGTGGGGCCGATGGCGGCGCAGAGGCCCGCGAGCGAGGAGATCGCGATCGAGGCGATGCCCGTGACGATCATGCAGCAGGGAAGGAGGAGAAGACCGAGCTTGTTGAGGGGCTTGGTCAGGAGGGCGATCAGGTGGAGGTCACACTTGGTGAGGTTGATCGTGGCGGCAAAACCCATCGCCGAGCAGATCACGATGATGAGCGAGCTCTTCGTCATCGACTTGTCGAACGCGTGGAACGCACTCATCGGGTCGAGCGAGATGAAGGCCATCGCCAGACCGGCGAGGAACAGGACGAGTCGCGTCTCATAGCGTTTGAGCAGGCAATACACCGTGCCGATGGTGATCGCTAGAGCGCCCCAGATTTCAAAGGACATAGGTTTCTCCTAGGTTGGTCGACGTTCCCGCGCGCGTGCGGCTTGGAACACACCCGGCGGAAATCTACTTATACAATTTTCGTAGTTTATAGGATTGTGGGTGTTTTTTATTAAGTGTTTTCGCCTACGACATCACGGCACGGTAAAGGGCTCCGTTCAGCCATCCGTGGTCACGTGGGTGGATTCGATAGAGGGTTTACGCGGTGGACGCTTTGTTGAAACCGCATGCACTGATAATCGGCGGTGACGAGGATGAAAAGGGGGCGGGCGTTTATCAAGGGGGATTTCAATCTTTACCCATGAGGAAATTGTGGAAAAGCGGCGCCTTTTCCCCGGCCGACCTCCAGCGGCACGGGGACGCGCCGGGGCCTGAAAACGGAATTTCGTTTTCCTTCGTCTTTCGATCGGCGTTTCCTTCT
>CAJMRV010000219.1 GCA_905215795.1 uncultured bacterium
CTTGTCTCTGGCTATGGGCTTGGAACCACTTCCCGCCCTTCGGGACTTTCACCCTGTAGATACTGCGCATGCCCAGCGCACCAAAAAAACTCCGCACGGGATTGTCCATGCGGAGTTCGCGGGGGGGTCCCCCCCATCGATCAGAAGCGGTCTCAGACCGTCATGATCTCCTTGTCCTTTTCGGCGACGACGGCATCGATCTCGGCGATGTACTTGTCGGTCACCTTCTGGATTTCATCCTGAGCGCGGTGCTGTTCGTCCTCGCTGATCTCCTTGTCCTTGCAGAGGCGTTCGACGCTGTTGTTGGCGTCGCGGCGGAGGTTGCGGACGGCGACCTTGGCGTCTTCGCCCATGGCCTTCGTGTGCTTGGTGAGTTCGCGGCGGCGCTCTTCGGTGAGCGGGGGCAGCGGAATGCGGATCACGTCGCCGTTGTTGGCGGGGTTCAGACCGAGGTCGGATTCACGGATGGCCTTCTCGCAGACAGCGAACATGCCCTTTTCCCACGGGGTCACCGTGAGGGTGCGGGCGTCGCCCACGCCCACCTGGGCGACCTGGTTCAGGGGCGTCGGGCAGCCGTAGTAGTCGACCGTGATCTGGTCGAGCAGGCCCGTCGAGGCGCGGCCGGTGCGAATCTTGATGAAGGCCTCGCGGAGGCTCTCCACGGTCTTGCCCATCTTGTGCTGGGTTTGGCGAAGGATCTCAGGTACCGTCATTTATTGTTCTCCATTGGAACGGCGTCCGTGCGGGGGAATCCCTCGCCCGGTTGAGAAATAGGCGCCGGCGGGCTGGCCGGAGGCGGACGCGTCGTTCTTGTTTGTCTTGGGGATATTGTAACTAAAAACGCCCTATCAAGCGGAATGCACCAGCGTGCCTTCGTTTTCGCCGAGGATGACGCGGCGCAGGGCGCCCTTCTTGTTGATGTTGAAGACCTTGATCGGGAGGTGCTGTTCGCGGCACAGGGCGAAGGCGGTGGCGTCCATCACCTTGAGGTTGGCGCGCAGGGCCTCGTCGAACGTGAGCTTCTCGTACATCGTGGCGTTCGGGTCGAGCTTGGGGTCGGCCGTGTAGATGCCGTCGACCTTGGTGGCCTTGATCACGATCTCGGCGCCGATTTCGGCGCCGCGCAGGGCGGCCGTCGTGTCGGTCGTCATGAAGGGGTTGCCCGTGCCGGCGGCGAAGATCACGACGCGGCCGAGGCGAAGGTGGCGGAGGGCCTTGCCGCGGATGTACGGCTCGGCGACCTGCTCGATGTTGAGGGCGGACTGGACGCGGGCCTCGACGCCGCTCGTGCGGCAGGCGTCCTGCAGGGCCATGGCGTTCATGACCGTGGCGAGCATGCCCATGTAGTCGCCCGTGGCGCGGTCCATGCCGGTGGCGCCGAGCGCGACGCCGCGGAAGATGTTGCCGCCGCCCACGACGATGCCCACCTGGACGCCCAGGTCGACCACCGTCTTGATTTCTTCAACCATGCGGGCGAGCACCTGACGGTTGATGCCGAATTTGTCCTCACCCATCAACGCCTCGCCCGAAAGCTTCAGAAGGATACGTTTGTAAGCCGGTTTCTGGGCGTTGTTCGTCTGTGTCATGTGTGCTCCGAAGAAATGGTAAGCGAGGCCGACGCACGAGGGGGTGCGCCTTCGTCCTCTCGTCGAAAATAAAATTGACTCATTATAGCAAGGCCGGGCCGCCTAGCAAAATGGATTTTTCACCGTGCGGGGGTCCCGCCATGAACGCGAATCCCTAGGGGCGAGCGGAACACGGGGAGACGGCCCCGCCGGCCTGGGCACCCGTCGGAGCACGGGCGGTCCCCTCCCCCGGAAAAGCAAAAACCCCGCCTCTCCGAAAAGGAGTAGCGGGGTCTCAGAGGGTCGGGACGACCTCCCCGGAGGGAGGAGCCGTCCCTTTCCGCTGCCGGGCTATCAGGCCTTGGCGGCGGCCATCTGGGCGGCGACTTCAGCGGCGAAGTCGTCGTTGCGCTTTTCGATGCCTTCGCCGACGACGTAGAGCGTGTAACCGGCGATCTTGGCGCCGGCGGACTTCACGAGTTCGCCGACCGACTTCTTGTCATCCTTGACGAACGGCTGGTTCACGAGGGTGACTTCCTTGAGGAACTTCTTGACCGTGCCGTCGGCGATGCGTTCGAGCATGGCTTCGGGCTTGCCGGCTTCGCGGGCCTTCGCGATGGCGATGCGACGTTCGCTGTCGATGGCTTCCTGAGCAATGCCGGACTCGTCGAGGGCCTTCGGCTTGGAGGCGGCGATGTGCATGGCGATGTCGTGGCCGAGGTCGTCGTTGCCGTCGATCAGGTCGACGAGGACGCCGATCTTGGAGCCGTGGACGTAGGAGCTCAGCTCACCCT
>CAJMRV010000220.1 GCA_905215795.1 uncultured bacterium
GGGTGTCGAAGAAGATGCGCGTCGAGGAGCCCTCTTCGCGCAGGATCCACTGCTCGCGGGAGCGCTGGTCCCAGTCGGCGCCCGTCTTGACGAGGGGGTGGCCCTTGCCGGCGACGACGATCATCTCGTCCTCGAGCCAGGGCTCGCTGATGAGTTCGGGGGAGTAGACGGGACCTTCGATCATGGCCACGTCGGCCTTGAACTTCAGAAGGAGGTCGGCCGCCTCGGCGGTGTTCCTCACCGAGACCTGCGGGAGCCAGCCCGTGCGGGTCTGGAAGTCGCGCAAGAGGTCCGCGAGGATGAAGGTGCCCACGGTGAGCGTGCACACGACGCGGAGCTGTCCCTCGGAGCGCTCCTTGAAGAAGCCCTGGAGGTCGTGGGTGCGTTCGACGAGTTCGTTGGCGAAGGGTTGGAGGCGGAGGCCTTCGGCGCTCAGAAGGAGCCTCGAGCGGGAGCGCTCGAAAAGCTTCACGCCGAGGCGGGATTCGAGTTCTGCGAGGGCCTGGCTGACGGCGGACTTGCTCATCCCCATGGAGGCGGCCGCATCCGAGATGGTTTCGGACTGCGTGACCGCGAGGAAGACTTCGAGTTGACGGTAGGTAATGGACATGACTTGGGAGCCTTGCTCTGCGTGGACGGGAGGCGCCGGTGGGTGGAACCGGCGCCCGCGTGACCCCGGCGGCGTTCAGGCCGCCCCCGTCTTCTCTTTGACAAGGAGCGCCTTCGACGCGCCGGCCCGCCTCCCGGTCCGGCACGGCGGACGGAGGTCTTTCGGAGGGGCGGGAGGGCCGCGGCGGTCCGCAGGGTCCCCGCACACCCCGCGCGCGTATAAAAAATACAGCGGGGTCGGTCGTTCGCGTCGGGCGGACCGGCATGGTCGGTCTCGTTCCCGTTCGGTGCGGGGATTCACCTTCGGAATCGTCGCCCGTATTGTAACCAAGTGTTCGGCGCTTCTCCATTGGGGAATGCCTCGGAACGCCCGACTTCTAACCGAAGACGGGCGAAACGGGGTTTTCCGCGGAGGGCGGCGATGCCCGAGGGAGCCCTTTCCCATTTGTACCGTTTTGTAAGCAAACCGTACGAAGGGGTTCTCTCCGACACCACGGCGGTGACACAATGAGCGACTGAAAAATTTTTTTCGGCCTTGAGTCCTATATTACCGAACGTTTCTGTATAATCGTTCACCTTTTCCAAACACTCACGCGTCCATGGTACTCCCCCGGGGACCACGAACCGGAAAAAACGCAAAAAAAAACGAATCATGTCCACACGCATTCAAGATCGCTTCCGCACCCTGCCCACGCCGATGGCCGGCCTCGCCCTGGGCGTATCGAGCCTTGGCGTGCTCCTCGAGCTCGCGCTCCCGCTGCACCACTGGGCCCAGTACTTCTTCGCCCTCGTCGGGCTCTTCTTCTGGGGGCTGCTGGCCACCCGCTACGTGCTCTACCCGAAGTCGCTCCTCGAGGAGCTCAAGCACCCGGTCGTGGGCTCCGTGATCCCCGCCTTCACGATGGCCCTGATGATCATGTCCGTGACGATCCGCCAGTTCAGCTGGGACGTGGGCGTCGGCCTCTGGGGCCTCGGCGTCCTCCTCCATCTGATGGCCGTGGCCGTCTTCATCTACAACCGCATCAAGGAGGCCTCCCTCGAGGTGATGGTCCCCTCCTGGTTCGTGGGCCCGGTGGGCATCATCATCGCCGACCTCACGTTCCCGCAGGTCGCCTGGCTTCATCCGCTCGCCTACGTGCTCCTCGTGATCGGCATGGTGGCCTACGCCATCCTCCTTCCGATGATGCTCATGCGCCTGGTGTTCCGCTCGACGATCCCGCGCGTGGCGCAGCCCACGCTCGCGATCATGGCCGCCCCGGCGCCGATGTGCCTGGCGGGCTACCTCACGGTGGTCCAGGACGTGCACTGGCTCCTCGTGGCGTTCCTCTTCGGCGTCTCGGTGCTGATGACGTTCTTCATCTACCTCTGCTTCTTCCGCCTGCTCAAGCTCCAGTTCTCGCCCGCCTATTCGGCCTTCACCTTCCCGATGGTCTCCTCGGCGATGGCGATGTACAAGCTCGCCGACCGCGTGGCCGCCGAATTCCCGGCCGCCGCCGGCTACGCCGCGCAGATCCGCGACCTCGCCGACTTCGAGACGGTCGTCGCCGTGGTGATCATCCTCTTCGTGACCTACCACTACGTGAAGAACCTCCCCGGTTTCTTCGCTCCGAAGTGCGAGATGATCAAACCCGCCCCCGCTCCCTCGCAGGAGCACACCCCGGCCGCCGGCACGCCCGCGGCCTGAGGACACGACTCCCCTGATCCACACGGCCCGGTCCGTCGATGATTGACTGACGGATG
>CAJMRV010000221.1 GCA_905215795.1 uncultured bacterium
CTCCTTCTCGTCGGGGCCGTCCACCGTGAGGCGGATCCGGCTGCCGCCGGGCGCGGCGAGCGTCATCAGGCCGAGTATGGACTTGGCGTCCACGACGTGCTCGTTGTAGGCGAGCTTGACGCTGCTTTCGAATCGGGCGGCCTCCTTGGAGAGGCAGGCGCAGGGCCTGGCGTGCAGGCCGTACTTGTTGACGATTTCGTAATCCTTTTCAATCACGGTCGTTCGTCCTGATGATGGGTTCGCTCCTCTGGGAGACCCCCGAGCGGGCGGCGCCCTCGGCGAGGGCGGCGGCTTCGGCGAGGGACTTGCTGGTGTTGCTCACGGCCGCGACGAGGCACGGCAGGTTCACCCCGGCGATGACGCGCGCGGGACCGCGCCCGAGCACGGCGTGGGCTATGTTCGAGGGCGTGGCGCCAACGATGTCGGTGAGGATGAGGAGCCCTCCGGGGCCGGCCCGGTCAAGTTCGTCCGCCAGACGCGCCGTCCACTCGGGAACGTCGGCGTCCTCGGGGATGTCGAGGGCCGAGACGTCCTCGCAGGCGGCTTCGCCGGTGCGGCTGAAGATGTGCTCCACGCTCGTTTTCAGGGCGGATGCCAGCGGGGCATGCGCGACGATGCAGATTTTGACGCTCAAGGTCTGGACTCCGGAATGTGTATGAATCCTGCCCATTGTACTGAGAAAACGGCGGGGTGCGCGGGGCCGCGGCGCTTGTTAGAATCGAAGGCGGAATCCCCTGCAACCCGAACACTCCGAGGAGAAGATCATGGCCCTTGTTCAATTCACGTCCGTCGCCGGCGCCCCCTTTATCATGTTCGAGGAGTCCGCCAAGAAGGTCTTCTCCGAGATCGGCGAGACCTGGACCCCCGAGGGCGGCTTTCCGCCCGAGGACCTCGACGGCGTCCTCGCACGGCTCGAAGAGGCGCGCGAACGCGACAAGGAGCGCCACCGCCGCGACAAGGAGGCCCTCGAGAAGAAGGTCCGCGAGTGTTCCTACGAGGAGCTCGACCGCCTCAAGGACGAACAGGTCGAGGAGAAGTTCGACAAGCGCGTGAACCTCTTCCAGCTCGTCGAACCGCTCATCCGTCTCGTGGAGCGCGCCCGCGACAAGGGCGAGGCCGTCACCTGGGGCCGCCCCTGATCAGACGCGCCAGAACATCCCGGTGAAGAGCACGAAGAGCGTGTAGAGCTCGAGTCGGCCCGCGAGCATCAGGAAGCTGCACACGTAGAGCTGGAAGTCGGTGAGCCATGAATAGTTCCCCGACGGGCCCAGTTTGCCGAGGCTCATGCCGAGGTTGGTGATGTTGGAGATCGTGCCCGCGAAGCTCTCGAAGGCGGGCATCCCCGAGAGCATCAGCACGATCGTGCCGAAGATCAGGGTGAGGATCCAGATCACGATGAACGAGAACGCCGAGAGGCACACCTTCGTGGAGATGTGGTCCTCGTCGACCTTCACGGCGACGACGGCGTTCGGATAAAGGAGCTGCTTCATGTCGCGACGGAGCTGCTTGAGCATGATCACGACGCGGATCATCTTGAGGCCGCCGCCCGGGGAGCCCGCCGAACAGGCGCAGCACGCCGCCATCAGCATGATCACCGGAAGGCCGAGCGGCCAGAGCGAGAAGTCCGTGTCGGCGTAGCCCGTCGTCGAGGCGACCGAGACCACCGAGAACGTGGCGTAGCGAAGCGCCGTCCAGAAGTCGTCGTAGACCCCCGTGGAAAGCAGCACCCAGACCGCCAGCGCGGTCACCGAGGCGAGGATCGTCGTCCAGCCGAGCGCCTCCGCGCTCACGAAGTACTGCTTGAGCGTCTTGCGCTTCCAGGCCAGGTAGTGGAGCGCGAAGTTGAAGCCGCAGATCCACATGAAGAACGCCGCCACCCAGTCGATGGCCGGCGAATTCCAGTACATGTAGCTCGAGTCGTGGGCGCTGATGCCCGAGAGCGAAACCGTCGTCATCATGTGCATGATGGCGTCGGCCCAGCTCATGCCGGCCCAACGGTACCCGAGCGTGCACGCAATCGATATCCAGAGGTAGATGGCGTAGAGCGCCTTGGCCGTGTCCGCGATGCGGGGCGTGAGCTTGCTCTCCTTCATCGGTCCGCTCACCTCGGCCTTCATGATCTGCGCGCCGCCCACGCCGAGCAGCGGCAGGATCGCCACGGCGAGCACGATCAACCCCATGCCCCCCATCCATGAAAGCAGGTGCCGCCACCCGTTCAGGGAGAGCGGCAGGTGGTCGAGCCCGCTCATTACGGTCCCGCCCGTCGTCGTGAGGCAGGAGACCGCCTCGTAGTACATCTCCGCGAAGGTGTACTGGGGCTGGCCCATCAGGAGCGGGATCG
>CAJMRV010000222.1 GCA_905215795.1 uncultured bacterium
AGCACCCGGTGCTCGTCGCCCTGAAGCGCCAGGGCGTGAAGACCCCGTTCGTGGGCCTCGTCTACCGTGACGGCCGCGCCGCCGCCGACGCCTGGCTCCGCCAGGAGGGCAACCCCTACGACATCGTCGTCTTCGAACCGAAGACCTCGGCCACGATCGACATGGGCGTCACCGGCGTCCCTGAAACCTTCGTCGTCGACAAGAAAGGCATGATCCGCCTGCGCATCTCGGGCGCCATCACCCCCGAACGCTGGGAGAAGGAACTCCGTCCGCTCCTCGATGACCTCGACCGTGAATCCCCCGACGCCGCCAAGGCCACGGAGGAAGTGAAGAAATGAAACGCCAGCTCCTAGCGCTCCTCTGCGCCGCCGCCCTCGCCGGACCGGCCTTGACGGCCCAGGCCGGTGAGGCCCCCGCCGACCAGCCGGCCGCCGCCGCGCAGGCCCCCAAGCTCGGCTCGCACGAAGCCGCCCCGACCGCCTTCGACCCGATCGCCCACAAGCGCGTGGTCGAAGTCTCCGAACAGCTCCGCTGCCTCGTCTGCCAGAACCAGAGCATCGCCGAATCGAACGCCGAACTCGCCATCGACCTCCGAAACCAGGTCATCGCGCAGGTCAAGGCCGGCAAGTCCAACAAGGAGATCATCGAGTTCATGGTCGACCGCTACGGCGACTTCGTCCTCTACAAGCCGCCCATGAACAAGACGACGCTCATCCTGTGGTGGGGCCCCGTGGGGCTCCTCGCCGTGGCGCTCCTCTTCTTCGTGGTGAGCCTGAAGCGCCGCAAGAAGGTCGTCGCCGACACCACCCGGCCCCTGAGCGCCGAAGAGCGTGAACTCGCCGAACGCCTCCTCAATTCCGACAAGAAGGAGTGAGCCGATGTCGACGATCACCATCTTCACCATCATCTGCGTGCTCTTCTGCCTCGTCGCGATCGCGGCGGTGTGCCTCCCCCTCGTGAAGGGGCGCCCCAACGCCGTCGCCGAGGAGGATGAGCGCCACGCCCAGGTCCTCGCGATCCTCCGCCAGCAGAAGGAGGAGCTCGAACGCGACAAGGCCGAGGGCCGCGTCGACATCGACGAGTACGAGGAGACCAAGTCCGAGATCGAACGCCGCGTGATCGAGGAGACCCGCGAACACGCCGGCTCCTTCAACGGCCCGACCGTCTGGACGAAGATCCTCGCCGTCGTGCTCGCCGTCGCGATCCCCGCCTCGGCCGTCTTCGGCTACCTCGCCTGGGGCCGCTACACGAGCATGGACCCCGAGTTCATCCGCCTGATGGAGCAGCAGCAGGTCCACCAGAGGACCGGCCACTCCGCCGCCGAGCTCACCCAGAGCGTGAAGCTCCTCGAAGAACAGGTCAAGAAGAGCCCCGACGATCCCAACGCCTGGTTCCTGCTCGCCCGCACCTACGGTTCGATCGGCCGCTTCAACGACTCGGTCGACGCCTACCGCCAGGTCGACCGCATCGTCCCGAACAACGCCAACGTCCTCGCCGACATGGCCGACGTGATGGCCGCCGCCAACGGCAAGGTGATCACGCCCGACGTCGTGGCCGTGCTCGAGAAGTCCCTGAGGATCGACCCGAACCAGTGGAAGGCGCTGCTCCTGCTCGCCCTGAACGCCTGGGACAAGCAGAACTACGCCGACGCCGCCCAGTACTGGGAGCGCGTCCTGCGCGTGACGCCGCCCGACTTCCCCGACCGCAAGCAGATCGAGGAGAACATCCGTGAAGCCAAGCGCCTCGGCGGCATCGCCGACAAGCAGGCCGACGGCAAGGGCGTCGACGGCACGGTCCCCGCGCCCGCCACCGCCGCCCCGGCCACGGTCTCGCCCGCTGCGGGCGCCTCCTCGATGAAGAGCGCTCCTGTGCCGACCACGCAGGCCGTGGGTCCCCGCGAGATCAAGGGCGTCGTCTCGATCGACCCCGCGCTCGCCTCGAAGGTGCGCCCCGATGACTCCGTGTTCATCTACGCGCGCCCCGTGAAGGGCTCCAAGATGCCCGTGGCGTTCCTCAAGGTGAAGGCCTCCGAACTCCCCTATGAGTTCACCCTCACCGGCAAGACCACCATGGCCGCCGGCATGAGCTCGCTCGCCGACGTCGACGAGGTGATCGTCGGCGCCCGCCTCTCGCTCACCGGCAACTTCATGCCCCAGGAGGGCGACATCGAGGGTGAGAACCCCGAGGCCGTGAAGGTCGGCGCCGAAGGCGTCAAGGTGGTCCTTTCACATGAACGCTGACGGGGATTGAGGTAGAATCCCCCATGTTCCCCACGCCCGCGCGGTTCCGACCGTGCGGGGGCCCGGAGAACACGAAAGCTT
>CAJMRV010000223.1 GCA_905215795.1 uncultured bacterium
AGGAGGAGTTCGGTGAAGGCGAGCGCGACGACGTTGCCGGGGCCTTCAAGGGCGGCGGGACCGGGAAGTCCGGCCATCGGCCCCATCGAGAGGTAGAAGAGCGGGATGAGGAAGGCCGCAGCGATCAAAAGCGAGCGGCGCTTTTCACGGAGCTCGTCGTCGAGCGCCTCCTCGCGGCGGCGGGAGGCCGCCTCGTCGAAGACGTCTTCGGAGCCGGCCTCCTCGAGGCCGTAGCCCGCGTTCTCGACGGCCTCCTTGAGGCGGGCGAACTCGAGCGAGTCCTCCTCCTCGACGCTGATCTCGTTCTTGAGGAGATTCACGGTGCACGCGGCGACACCGGGCACGGCCGAGGCGGCCTTCTCGACGCGGAGCTGGCAGGCGGCGCAGCTCATCCCGGTGACGCGGTATTTCTTTTCCTGCATGGATGTCCCTTCTTTGCCGGCGCGTCGCACGTAAGGCGCGCCCGTGTTCATCATCAGTCAGATGTTACCGACAGTTTTGAGAACTGACAATCGAGAACCGTTCTTATCTGCAAAAAAATCCGTCGTCGGGGTCCAACGGACGCCCACGACGGCGCCGCAGGCCGACACAGGAAGGCCGCACCGTACTCCACGGAGCCGGGGAAACGGCGCCGGACGGAAACGGAAACAATTCGTGCGCATCTGAAACGTGCGCCGGAAGGGAAAAAGAAGGAGGAGAAAGAAGACGAGGTAGACGGGAGGCACGAATGAAGACACCCCGGCGGCGTCTCTCGGCGCCGTCGGGGTGCTTTTTCCCACCTTTCAAAGGTTCGTTTCAGACCGGCACTTCAGCCGGTGAGCCGGTGGACCGCCGGTGGCGTGCGGTCCGTGTCGTCGGGATGCTCCTTAGAACGCCGGAAGGACGGCGCCCTGGTAGGAGTCCTCGAGGTACTTCTTGACCTTTTCGCTCAGGAGGGCGGCCTTGAACTTCGTGAGCGCCGGACGGTCGTCGTCGGCACGCACGGCCACGATGTTGGCGTAGGGCGAGTTCTTGTCCTCGATCGCGATGGCGGCCTTGACCGGATTGAGCTTGGCGCCGATGGCGTAGTTCGAGTTGATCACGGCCGCATCGACGTCGTCGAGCGAACGGGGCAGCTGGGCGGCCTCGAGCTCACGGATCACGATGTGCCTGGGATTCTCGACGACGTCCTTGGCGGTGGCGAGGATGCCGGCGTCGGGACGCAGCTTGATCAGGCCTTCATGCTGGAGGACCATGAGGGCGCGGCCCCCGTTGGTCGGGTCGTTCGGGATCGCCACGACGGCGCCCTCACCGAGTTCGGAAAGGCTCTTGACCTTGCGCGAGTAGACACCCATCGGTTCGAGGTGGACGGCGGCGAGGCTCTTGAGCTTGCAGCCGTGGGCCTTGCAGAACTCCTCCATGTACGGGACGTGCTGGAAGAAGTTCGCGTCGAGCTCCTTGTCCTGGAGCGCGAGGTTGGGCTTGATGTAGTCGCTGAACTCAATGACCTTGAGCTTGACGCCTTCCTTGGCGAGCTCGGGTTCAACCTGCTTCAGGATGTCGGAATGGGGCACGGGGCTCGCACCAACGACGAGGGTCACGACCTCGGAGCCGTCGGCGGCCTTGGCGGGGGCCTCCTTCTTGTCGGTGCAGCCGGCGAGCGTCAGGACGGCGCCCACGCCGACCACGGCGAGGAGGGAGACGAGTTTGCGGGAAGTGTTTTTCATGATCGAATTCCTTGAATTTATTTGAATTTGGATTTCGGCTCACGATCGTCCATTTCCGGGGGCGTCTTTTGCTGGAGGAACCTCAATCGACCAGAGAGGATCTGGCGCGCCGGACGGAAACGTTTGATCCCATCGATCATCCGCGCCGGGTTTGGAGAGGGTCCGCGACCAAACACCCGGTGGATTCTCAAGGCGGAGAACATGGGAACAGGACGGCTCGGCCGCACTCCCTCGGAGTGCTGTGCATTGCCATGGAACACATTGTAGGGATTTTGAGCCGATTGTTAAGGGCCGCGGCGTGGTTTTTTCTCCCTAGGGAAAATGTCTTAACCGCAGGAACCCTTGTGCATCAGTGGTTTACGGTACACGCACGCCCTCGGACGTGTCCTCCCCTTCGGTTTCGGATGGCTGATGACTTGATCCACATCAACAAAAAAGGACCGCTGCTCCGAAATGGAGCCGGTCCCCTTCGTCTCGAAGCCCGTGTCCGGCGGACGGAACTCACGGGCGGCCGGTTCAGCCCCCGGCGGGCAGCCTCACGGGAGCG
>CAJMRV010000224.1 GCA_905215795.1 uncultured bacterium
GCCCCCCGGCCTTCCGGCCGCCCACAGGCAGACGGCGCCCCGCGCGCGCGAAGAGCGATCCGCTCGATGCGCCCGGCCCCGCTCCCGCCCGGCACGGAAGCCCCGGCAGACTCCAACATTCACCAGAGGTAACCAACGTGTCCGCTTTAGTTCTCGGTCATAAGAATCCCGACTCCGACAGCATCGTCTCCGCCATCTCCTGCACGCATCTCTACAAGCTGCGCGGCCTGGACGTGGAAGCGGCCGCCCAGGGCGAACCCGCCCCCGAGACCCAGTTCATCCTCGAGAAGTTCAACCTCGAGGCCCCGCAGGTCGTCAAGAGCGTCGCCGGCCGCGACGTCTACCTCGTCGACTTCTCCGACCTCAACCAGGCTCCGGACGACTTCAAGGAAGCCAACCTCAAGGGCATCGTCGACCACCACAAGCTCGGCGACGTCACCAGCACGTCCCCCGTCGAATGCATCATCTGGACGGTGGGCTGCTCGAACACGATCATCAAGCGCATGTACGACTACATGGGCTTCGAGATCCCGAAGAACATCGCCGGCGCCATGCTCTGCGCGATCCTCTCGGACACCGTGATCTTCAAGAGCCCGACGTGCACCCCGATGGACATCGAAGTGGCCAAGGAACTCGCCGAAATCGCCGGCATCGAGGACATCGAAGCGCTCGGCATGGAACTCTTCACCGCCAAGTCGGCCGTCAAGGGCTACTCCATGCGCGACCTGATCTTCCGTGACTTCAAGGACTTCAACATGTCCGGCAAGAAGGTCGGCGTCGGCCAGCTCGAAATCGTGAGCCTCTCCCTGATCGAGGACATCCAGGACGAACTCCAGGCCGAACTCGCCCGCGTGCGCTCCGAGGAAGGCCGCCACACGGCCATGCTCCTCCTCACGGACATCATGAAGGAAGGCTCCCTGCTCCTCGTCGAGAGCGAGGACGGCTCGATCGTCGCCCGCGCCTTCGGCAAGGACGGCGAAGAGGCCCCGCACTGGCTCCCCGGCGTGATGAGCCGCAAGAAGCAGGTCGTCCCGGCCCTCGAAAAGGCCTTCCACGCCTGATGACGCCCTCCGGACGTCCCTCCGCCCACTGACGGGTGGAAATTGAATTGGTTGCTAGGCGCCCGCCCTCATGCCCGAGGACGGGCGCCTTATCGCATTGGTGGTCCTCATCGGCGTTATTCATCGTCTTCACAAACGTAACCGAATCCCCGATGGAGCCCTCCCAAGCAACATTTCCATACATCTAACCCTTATGGGGACTGGCGCACCCACACGGGAGTCCTATAAGATTTCCGTATCCAATCCTTCCATTCCCAAAGGAGAAAACCATGGAAAAAACCATCAAGATCGACGGCATGACCTGTGAAAAGTGCGTCGCCCACGCCAAGAAGGCCCTCGAGGCCGTCCCGGGCGTCAGCAAGGTCGAGGTCTCCCTCGAAAAGGGCGAGGCCCACATCGAAGGCTGCTGCTCGGTCTGCGAGGACGCCCTGAAGGCCGCCCTCACCGAAGCCGGCTTCAAGCCGGGCTGCGTCAAGGAAGCCAAGAAGGGCTGCGGCTGCAAGCTCTGATGAGGCTTTGAGGACGCCTCCCCTTTTTCAAACGACCGGGGAGGCCCGATGCGGGGCGCACCCTTCCGGAATCCGGAGGGCGGCGCCCCGTTCGTTTTGGAGCGCATCCGAAACCCTCCGACACCATCCGATGAACAACGAAAAGGAGACCGACATGGCCGAAGAACTCAAAATCGGGGACCTCTGCCCCGCCCACGAACAGCTCGCCGAGCGCCTCAAAGAGGCCTCGGGCGACGAACTCGCCGGAAGGAAGTGGCTCGTCTACTTCTACCCCAAGGACAACACCCCGGGCTGCACTCTCGAGGCGCAGGGCTTCCGCAACCACAAGGACGACTTCGCGGCCCTCGGCTACGGGATCATCGGCGTCTCGCGCGACTCCGCCGCAAGTCACGAACGCTTCACCGAGAAGCAGTGCCTCAACTTCCCGCTCCTCTCCGACAAGGACGAGGTGCTCTCGCTCGCCTTCGACGTGATCAAGGTGAAGCCCTTCTGCGGGAAGATGTGCCGCAAGGTCGAACGCTCCACGTTCGCGATCGACGAGAAGGGCCTCGTGACGGGCATCTGGCGCGACGTCAAGGCCAAGGTCCACGTCGAGGAACTCCTCGAGGAGCTCCGCGGCTGAGGGAGGGAAACCCCTCGTACGCCCGTTTTTCCTC
>CAJMRV010000225.1 GCA_905215795.1 uncultured bacterium
AGCACTTGGGGGCCACCGTTGACGTAGACCTCCACGGAGCCGCGATCCACGAACACGCGCAGGTCCAGCTTGCCGGAGGCCAGTTCGGCGTCGGCCAGTGGGGCGGCGCGGTAGCCGCGATCGCCGTTGGCCATGGCCTGACGATCCACCACCACGCGGCCGATCTGGCCGTCATAAGCCACGTAGGTGTAGGCACCGTCCTCAGTGGCGTGAATCTTCAGACCCGCACGCTCGGCAGTGGAGGCAGCCAAGTCGATGGTCATTTCGATTTCCACGGCCTCGGCGTCGTCGGCGATGATCTGCTCGCCATCCATGTCGAGTGTGACCGAACCATGGTCGAGGGTATCCTCGCGCAGGCCTTCCATTTCGGCGACCGGCGCGGTGACCACGTCGCCGTCATCGCCAAGGGTGATCTCGCGCGGCAGGGTGAGCTGGCCACACCAGCCGTCATCCTCCATGGGAATCGGCTGCACGAACGGGCTCATCCAGCCATAGACGATCTGACGGCCGTCCACATTGAAGGACTGCGGGGCGTAGTAGTTGTGGCCGCAATCCCACAGGCGGAACTCGGTTTCCGGCTTGAATTCGCCGCCCGGCTCCCACGTGCCGATCATGTAGCCGGCGTTGCTGACGTTGCGGTTCATGAAGCCGCTGGGCTTGGACCCCATGGCGGAGAAGCCAATGACCCACTTCTCGTTGCCGTCCTTGTCTTTGATGGGGAAGAAGTCGGGGCATTCGAGCATGAACACATCCGGATCCGGGTGCTGGAAGAGCACGCGCTCGTATTCCCAGCGGACCATGTCCTTGGAGGAGAACAGCCACATCTGGCCGCGCTTGTCCGCAGAGGAGACACCGAAGGTCATGTACCAGGTATCGCCGGTCTTCCAGACCTTCGGGTCGCGGTAGTGGTGGTCGACCTTGTCGGTCGGGCAGTCGATGATCATGCCCTGCTTGGTGGCGGAGGTGAGCTCGTCATTGTCCGGCAGCGCGGTCATCTGCACCTGCCAGTCGCCGCCGGTGTTGTCGTGGCCGTTGGCCCAACGGTGGCCGGTGTAGTAGAAGCGAAGGTCTCCGTTGTCGTCGATGACGGCGGAACCGGAGAACACGCCGTCCTTCTCCTGCTCTAAGGACGGCGCGAACATGATGGGCTCGCGCTTCCAGTTGAGCATGTCGGTGGAGGAGACGTGGCCCCAGTGCATCGGACCCCACTGGGTGCCGTAGGGGTGCAGCTGGTAGAACACGTGCCAGCGGCCCTTGTAGAAGCACAGGCCGTTCGGGTCGTTGATCCAGCCACCGTTGGAGGCGATGTGATACTTCGGGTACCAGCGGTTGTTGCGCTTGGCGGCCATCTCAGCCACGCCGGCTTCGGCTTTTGCCAGTTCAGCAGCGTGGTCGCGGATGGGGGTGAGAACAGGGGTTTCGGGAGTGAAGTCAGTCATGGCTGTCCTTTCAGGCCTTGGCCGCTTCCATCTGACGCAGCTGCTTGTCGGTGTAGAACGGGTCGCCGCCGACTTCCTGATCATCATGCTTGATGACGAAGAAGCCGTAAATCAGTGCGCACAGCACGATGGCAGAGATGACCCAGAAGGTCACGCGGGATCCCATGTCGTTGTTCGGCAGAATCTGAGCCATCTTGTCGTGGAAGGCACCCAGAGGGGTCGAGAAGATGACCTGACCCACTTGGGAAGCGATCTGGAAGCCCACCATGTACAGCGTGGCAGAGAGCTTGGTGTCGAAGTGCAGAGTGAAGTAGCGGAATGCCGGCAGGCAGAACAGCGGCACTTCGATGGAGTGGAACAGCTTGACGATGGAGACGGTGATCGGGTCGTGGAACACGCCGCACAAGCCGATGCGCAGGAACATCACGGTAGCGCCGAGCAGCAGAGCGTTGCGCACGCCGATCTTCTTCATGATGATCGGGACCACGCCCATCATTGCGGACTCAAGGAAGACCTGGAAACCGTTCAGGGTGCCGTAGGTGGCGTTGCCGATTTCTTCAGTGGGGAAGAGGTTGGCGTAGTAGGTCGGGAACATCTGCTGATCGAACACGGTGTAGAAGGTGTTGGTCAGCAGCATGAAGACGATGAGCACCCACAGGGTCGGCATCTTGAGAACGGCGACCATTTCCTTGAGGGACGGGTTGGTGGGGGCTGCGTTCGGGTCGGTTTCCTTCTTGAGCTCTTCCTTCTGCTCGGCCGGGACCCAGAAGGCGTA
>CAJMRV010000226.1 GCA_905215795.1 uncultured bacterium
CCTCACGGTGAGCCGCGCCCTCGTCCCGGGGAACCTCAAGACGGGCCTCGACGAGATGCGCGCCGAAGTGCGCTCCTATGAATCGAACGGCGTGAAGGTCCCCGTCGTCTGCACGTTCTCGCTCGAGTACCTCCTGAGGTGCCCGAAGAGGAAGCGCGACGCCTGGGCCGACCTGATCCGCTTCAAAGAGCTTCTCTGAGGCAGACCCCGCTGGAGCGGACGAAAAAAGAGGCTTCGGAAGGCACGTCCCGCGTGGGGCGTGTGCTCCGAAGCCTCTTTTCATTTCAGGATCCCCGTCCGCGGCGCGGCCGATGATGTGGTGATGAGCGTAAAAGTGAACCTGCGCTTGTGAACGTGCCCGGCGTGAAAGTGACGGGGGTTGGCCCCTGCACCCGCCGCGGTGCGCATGATGGTCGCGGTTCCTTCTCAACCGCGTGAGATCTCATCCGCTCCGTGCGCGGAAGGGGAAAGGCGGATCATTCGATGAGTTCGGTGGTCCAGTTGAGCTCCTGGATCCTCTCGTCGAGGAGGCGGAGTTCGCGGGAGAGTTCGTCGAGGTGCTTCTGCACCGTCGGCACGTCGACCGTCGAGACGACGAGGATCTCACTCTTGGAGTAGCGGTCCGTCTTGTTGCTCGCCTCGTCGAGGAAGCGCCTCAGCGCGGTGGTCTTCATCCTCAGGACGTCCTTTTTGGCGATCATCTCCGTGATCGTCACGCCGCCGCTCACGGTGGAGGCGTTGGTGAGATTGATGCGGGCGACGAGGTGCTCGAGGCGCGCCGTCATGCGGTCGAGTTCAGCCAAGAGGTCCTCGGGACGTTCCGCCGGGGGCTCGCCCTCCTGGGTCTTGGCGTTGTTGACGAGACGGGTCTCGAGTTCACGCAGGCGGACCTGGAGGTCGCCTCGTTCGGAAAGGGCGCTGGCAAGCTTCATTGTCTTTCTCTTTTGATCCTTGAAAAAAACGAGGGCCCCGGAACAAAGGCTCCGAAGCCCCTTCATGCCGCAAAGCGTCAGCCCGCGGCTCTTCGTTTCAATCCGTTGTTGCACCGGTCAGTGCTGCTGGGCCTCCCCGGCCATATGGCGGGCGCGAGCCGCGCCCTCCTCGTGGAGTTCCATGTGCACCTCGATGATCTGCTGTCGGAGCATGGTGCGCTCCTTGGCGCAGAACTTGTTGGTGATGTCCTTGGATCCGTGCACGGGGGCCTTCATCTCCTCCATGCTGATCGAATAGCGGTTCCTCAGGGCCTGGCGGTCGCTCTCAGAGAGGTGTTCACGGAGTTCGCGGCGTTCTTCGGGAGACATACAGCTCCAGTCCATCGCACGAGAGACCCCGTCGAGCATGGGCCAAACCTTTGCGCGTTCCTCGACCGACATGTCCTTCCAGAGCTTCACGCAGTTGGCTTTGGCGGTCTGTGGGTCGACGGCGCTTTGGGAAAAGTCGACGGACTCGGAAGGGACCCCGGCCACTCCGGCGGCAAGGGCGCACCCCGCAAAGCCGGGCAACAATCCTAAAGTTAACAAAATTCTGACCATTGATCGTCTCTAGTGAAAAAACCTTGTGTAGGGACTACGAAACTTACTATATCAGTTTCACACAAGGACTCGAAGGGGGTTCCCCGGGCAAAACGTAACAATTGCTGTCGCCCCGGAAACAGATTCTACGTATCCTGAAGAGAAAAGCAGAGAAGGAACACCCTCCCGGGACGGCTTCCGGGGACGGTCTCCCAGATCCCCCTCACTCCAGCGCTTCGACGCTCCCCGAGGCGGACCCGCGAAATTTCCACAACCCATTGAAATCAAAGGAAAATGACATTATCAGTCCTTCCCCTGCAACGCGGACGCGTCGTTTCCGGTGCCTTTCCGGTAACACTTGCTTTCCCTCGTTGATGAGTTGTCATGAAAGGGCGGCCCCTTCCAGACGGTGCGTCCCGCGGGCACATGTGCACGCCCTGCGTGTCTGAATTCTAATGTCGACTACGGCGCAAAGCACGCAGGGGAATGTTAA
The DNA here is from genome assembly GCA_905215795.1 of uncultured bacterium. Taxonomy (GTDB): domain Bacteria; phylum Pseudomonadota; class Gammaproteobacteria; order Burkholderiales; family Burkholderiaceae_F; genus Sutterella. The sequence continues at coordinate 2,005 of CAJMRV010000226.1, forward strand.
CGGGCGTTGGAGGCTTGATTCAAATCACTAAAAGGGGCATGGGTTTGAGGTAGGACGCTTGTGAGGGCGTCCTTGGGGGCGCAATCGCGATGAGGAAGCCGTAAAACACGCCTTGGGGAAGCTCTTCAAAAACCCCTGTTCCCAAGCCGAATTGAACAAAATTGTTCCGT
>CAJMRV010000227.1 GCA_905215795.1 uncultured bacterium
TGATACCCCAACGTTTCAAGTCGACCCAACGCACACACTCCATGGCAAGCTCCATAGCTCGTGGGCGCGGTAGGCGTCCTGCGGCGCGATCGGCGGCGCCGGCGGAACGTTCTGCACGGCCTGCGGAGGCACCGCGGCCGGATCGTCCACCTTGATCGGGGCCGTCGACGGATCGAGGATCACGTTGGGCGAGGCGGGAAGCGGACAGGTGGCGTCATCGGCCGATTCCTCCCCGGCTTCCTCGCGGTGGCGGAAGAATCGGTTCACGAATCCCCTCGGCGCGGCCTTGGGTTCGCGGCGGTGCGATCCGAACGGGAAGCCCCCGAAGGCGCCCGCCGAGTCCTCGGCATCCTTGGCGTCGTTGCCGCCCTCGTCGTTCGCGGACGCGCCGGCCGCCGGATCATTCCGGGCACCGTCCCCCTTGGGGTCGCCGAAGTCGGCCGTGCGCTTCTTCATGCGGCGCACGAGGCGCTTGGCCTTCGGGTCGATCAACCGGAGCACCTCGTTGAAGGTGCCGCGCATCGTGGGCGGGACCTCGTCGCCGAGCTCCTTTTCCTCATGGGCGGTGTCGGCCGCCTCGAACGCCTCGACGATCGAGCCGCCGCGCACGGGCCCGAGGAGTTCCTGGGCTTCATAAATGACGGGGCTGTCCGGGTCGCCGCGGTAGATCGTCACGGAGACGGGTTCCGCGACGTCTGCGGGTTCGATACCCTTGACGCGCGGGATGAGGACGATGAAGCGCACGCCCTTTTCGCCGTTGCGCATCACGTAGATGTTGCCGGCGTGCTGTTCGGCGATGCTCTGCACGATCGAAAGCCCCAGGCCCATCCCCTTGGCGCCCTTGCTCGTCTGCAGGGGCTGGAAGAAGCGGGAGAGCTGCTCGTCGGTGAGGTACGGGCCGTTGTCGGCGACCTCGATCCGCCAGTTCCCCTCGTCATCGGGGCGCACCGTGATCTCGATCCTCGGGAAGGCGGTCTTCGCAAGCGCGTCGGCGGCGTTCTTCAAGAGGTTCAGGATCGCGAGCTCGATCCCCCAGGAGTCGATCTCGGCCATGCATTCCTCGGGCATCCTCACGACCACTTCGGCGTTGGTGGTGCGGGAGCGCCGGAACGTCTCAATCGCGTTCGTGATCACGCCCGCGATGTTGCCGACGGCGCGCGGGGGCTTGTCCTGCTTGGCGTAGGCGCGCACTCGGTCGACGATCTCGCTGGCGCGCCCGGCCTGAGCGACGATCTCGCCGATGATCTGCTCGAAGCGTTCCGGATCGTAGGCCCCGCGGCGCAGACGCCTCAGGAGGCCGTTGCCGTAGTTCGTCACGGCGCCGATCGGCTGCTTCAATTCATGGGCGATCAGGGTGCTCATCTGGCCCACGATCCCCACGCGCTCGAGGTTCGAGATGTGTTCGCGGGTCTTGATCACCTCGTCCTCGATGCGCTTGCGCTCGGCCAGGGCCTGCGTCAGAAGCCGCGTCCTCTTCCTCACCACGACGGAGATCGAGAGGGCGTAGAGGATGATCATCGTCAGGCACAGGATCACGCTCACGAAGAGTTCGAAGTGCTCCCTCACGGTCCTCTCGAGCGAGAAGTTCTGGTAGTTGGCCCAGGGGCCCACCTTGAGGTCCTCGAAGAGGGTCCTCACGGAGATGTCCGAGACGGGAAGCACCCATTCGACGCCGTAGCGAGCGCGGCTCATCGAGAAGAGCGCCGCGGTGACGACCTTCTTCACCTTCGGGTCGACGCCCTGAACGACTCCGAAGGACCAGCCGGGATAAGCGGTCGTGGAGTGCTCGCAGGCAAGCTTGTCGTTTCGCATCTGATTGAGGACGAGGATGTCGGAGCGCTCCACCTGGCCGTGCTCGATCAGGCGTTCGAGCTGGCAGGCGGGGATCACGCCCACGGCCTCGGGATGTTCCTTCAGGGCGCGGATGACGCTCTCGGCGTTTCGTTCCATGAAGCTCGTCTGGTCGAGCCAGCGCTCCTCGTTGCGCCCGAGCTCGCGGAGGAAGAGCCCCTCGGCGGCGAGCCAGCCGTCGAGACTCAGCGGGTCGGTGGCGTAGATGCGGCGGTTGAGGATGTCCGTGACGGGCGGCGGGGTCGTCCTCTCCTTCGTCTTCAGCATCACGAGCGTCGAGGCGAAGACGTGCTCGGGGTCGGCCGACATCTCCGGCC
>CAJMRV010000228.1 GCA_905215795.1 uncultured bacterium
CCTGCTTGGATTGCCTGGAAAAGTCTCAATGGTTCCCTCGATATGTTTATTCAGACGAAAGCACCTCAGGAAAAAACGAATCTCTCTTTGATGTGGAAAACGGCATTTCTGATGGTATAACTCCCGAGGGCATGAAGCACTTCCGTGATGTTTACGGTGAAGACATTTCCGTTGATGATGTTTTCTACTACATCTATGGGATTCTTCATTCCGAGGACTATCGTGAGCGTTATGCGAACAATCTGGCGAAGGCGCTGCCCCGCATCCCCCGCGTGGAGACGAGGGGTGAATTCAATGCCTTCTCCCTCGCCGGTCGAAGGCTTGCTGACCTGCATGTGAATTTTGAAGACGTCAAGGAATACGACGGCGTCGACTTCAACAGGGCCTCGCGCAACTACAAGGTCACTCAGATGAAGTGGGGGAAGATCCCCGGGAAGACCGGTAATGCGGGCAAGGACAAGACGGTGCTTCATTACAACAAGGAGATCGTCATCCGGAACATCCCCATCGAGGCGCAGGAATATGTGGTGAACAAGAAGTCCGCGCTTGATTGGATTGTCGACCGCGTCCGCGTCAAGACGGACAAGGCGAGCGGAATCGAGAACGACTTCAACGACTATGCGAAGGAAATCGGAAAACCCCGCTATCCGTTGTCCCTCGTCCTCAAGGTCATCACGGTCAGTCTTGAGACGATGAAGATCGTCAAGAGTCTGCCGCCCCTGACGATCCATCCGCTCGATCGTTGAGGGTCATGATCGGAACGCCGGGTCGTTGTCCGGGCCGGCGTTTCAAGCGACGCCCTTTCAATCCTCCCAATACGAACGCCCCGGCACCATACGGCACCGGGGCGTTCATTCAATCGGGAATCCGATTCGTTCTTACTTGAACTCGACGAGCACCTCGCCCGTCATGGACGAGGGCTGTTCGATCCCCATCATGGCGAGCACGGTCGGGGCGACGTCGGCGAGCGTGCCGTTTTTGACGGACTTCACGCGGTCGCTCACGACGCGGATCGGCACCGGGTTGAGCGAGTGGGCCGTGTTCGGGGAGCCGTCCTCGTTCATGGCGTGGTCGCAGTTGCCGTGGTCGGCGATCTGCACGACGTTGTAGCCGTGGGCGCGGGCCGTGGCGATCACTTCGCCGGCGCAGCGGTCGATCGTGGCGACGGCCTTCTTGATGGCGTCGAACTTGCCGGTGTGGCCGACCATGTCGCCGTTGGCGAAGTTCAGGCACACGAAGTCGAAGTGCTCTTCGGCGAGGGCCTCGTTGAGGAGCTTGGTCACCTCGGGGGCGCTCATCTCGGGCTGGAGGTCGTAGGTGGCGACCTTCGGGCTCGGCACGAGGATGCGCGCTTCGTTGGAGTAGGGGGTCTCGCGGCCGCCGTTGAAGAAGAACGTCACGTGGGGGCACTTCTCCGTCTCGGCGATGCGCAGCTGCTTGAGACCTGCGCGGCTCACCACTTCCCCGAGCGTCTCGTTGAGGTCCTCCTTCTCGAAGATCACCTCGACCTGGCTGAAGGTCGCGTCGTAGGGGGTCATCGAGTAGAAGTTCACGTTGAGGGGCTCGGTGCCGTGCTCGGGGAACGCCTCGAGCTTGAGCATGCGGGTGAGCTCCTTGGCTCGGTCGTTGCGGAAGTTCATGAAGACGACCTGGTCGCCGTCGCTGATCGAGAGGTCCTCGGAGCTGATGGCCACGGGTTCGAGGAATTCGTCGGTGACGCCCGCCTCGTAGGAGCGGCGGATCGCCTCGGAGGCCTTCTCCGCGCGTTCGCCTTCACCTCGGACCAGCAGGTCGTAGGCCTTCTTGACGCGCTCGAAGCGCTTGTCGCGGTCCATCGCCCAGTAGCGGCCGATCACGCCGGCGATCTTCACGGCGGGGTGCCACTTCACCTTTTCCTCGAGTGCCTCGACGTAGCCGAGGGCGCTCTTGGGGTCCGTGTCGCGGCCGTCCGTGAAGAGCCACAGGCGGATGTCGGAGACGCCCTGGTTCTCGAGCGAGCTCATCAGGCTCAGGAAGTGTTCGTCGAGGCTGTGCACGCCGCCCGGGGAATAAAGGCCAATGAGGTGCACGGGGCGCGGGTCGACCTGCGAGCGCTCCACGAGGCGGCGCACCGCCGGGAGGATGCGCCAGTCGTCAGCGGCGG
>CAJMRV010000229.1 GCA_905215795.1 uncultured bacterium
ATGGGAATTGATACTACATTCGTAAGTGGGCAGGGAGAAACTGCCACTCCAATGTCCTGGTCCCATTCCGAGCGCGGCAGCGATCGGAGCGCCCAGTTCCATTCACGGTGACCTTCGAAGTACATCCCGAGGTCATAGAAGGCCTTGGCCCGTTGGATGCCCGTGGCGGTCGCGTAGAAGAGGCGCGCCTTCTCGCCCACGGCGGGCTTTTCCTCGCTCCCCTCGGGGGGCGGCAGGCCGAGCGCCTCGCGGGCGAGGCGTCCGTAGTATGTGTCGTTGCCGGCGATGCGGCGCCAGAGCTTGCGGGCGGCCGTCTTCTGGTCGTGCTCGTCGAGCGCGCGGGCGTACCAGTAGGTCCAGATCTCGTCGGAGCGCAGCGCGGGGCTCATCGCCTCGATCGTGCGCTTGAGCGAGGTCCAGTAGCCCACGCGCATGAACGCGCGGGCGGCCCAGCCCTGGACTTCGTCGCGGTTGGCGAGGAGCGGGATGTCGTAGTCGTGTCCGAGGTGCTTGTACCAGGCGGCCGAGTCGTCGATGAGCTCGGTGGAGCCCTCGTGTCCGACCGTGGCCCAGAGACGGCGGCGCTGGTCGCGCGAGAGGCGCTTGCCGGCGCGCTTGATCTCCTTGACGGCGGCCTCCGGGCTGCGGCGTGCGAGGCGCATCAGGGCGAGTTCGAGGAGGTACGGATCGGCCTTCGCGGGGGGATTCCGCTTGAGCCAGCGTTGGGGATTGGAGAAGACGAGCTTGAGGTCGGCGCTTTTGGCGCGGAAGAGCTTCGGATCTACGGCGTCGATGAGGTTCTTCGCCGACGTCCAGCGCTGCTTCTGGGCGATCACGATCAACGCGGAGCGCGCGAAGGCGGGGTCCTTCTCGATGATCTTCGAGGTGACGGCGACGAGCGTGTCGCCCTTGACGGAGGTGTCGAGGAGCCAGCGTTCGGCCTTCTTCACGCTCTTCGCGTCCGCCTCGAGCTCGTAGTAGACCTTCCAAGCCTCGATGTTCGAGTCGGTCTTGTTCCAGTCGAGCGTGTCGTAGATGCTCCTGAAGAGCGTCGGATTGATGCGCGGCCCGGCGATGAGGAGGTAGTCCGTGGCGGCGCGCTCACCGAGGTAGTCCCCCGGGCGGCGCGCGATGAAGTCCTGCATGGCGAGGTTGGCGGGGACGTCGTCGACGCCCGCCCTCAGGTTCTGCAGCACGATCCAATACCGAGCATAATCGAGGAGCGGATACCCCTCGAGCTGCGGGAGGAGCGCCTCCATGGCCGCGGCGTCGCGCGCGTTCCTGGCCTTGATCACCTCGAGGAAGGCCCCCCGGGCGGCCGCTTCATGGTCGGCGGCGCCCGCCTCGGCCCCTGTGGCGGCCGGCGGTTCGGCCGCGGCAGCGGCGGCGGGGAGCGGTGTCTGCGAGAGGGCGGCCAGCAGGGCGCCCATCAACAAGGTTTCAGGCCATTTCATATACATCGGGGTCCCTTCGGAGTAAGCATCATGATCAAGGAGTCTTTGAACCATTCTAATCAATCCGCCTTGGGGAAATCTGAGGAAAGGCGCCGTCTCAGGGCGCTCCGCAGGACGCACGAGCCCTCCGCCTCCGAGGCCGCCGAACTCGTCGCACGGGTGATGCGTGTCGTCGAGCGCACGGGCGTCGCCTCGGTCGGGCTCTTCCAGCCCATTTCGGGCGAGCCCGACATCGTCGACGAGCTTTTCGAGCGGCTCCTCTCGCGCGGCGTGCGCGTCGGACTGCCTTCGGTGGACTATGCCACGGACGTGATGACCTATGTGGAGTGGACGCCTTCGAGCCGCTTCGAGAAGGACCGCTACGGCATCCCCACGCCCGAGGGTGCGGAGGCCTTCGAGCCCGAGCTGATGGTGGTGCCCTGCCTGGGATTCGCCGAGGAGGGATTCCGCCTGGGCTACGGCAAGGGATACTTCGACCGCTACCTGACCGGGCGTCGCTCCCCGGTGGTCACGCTCGGCGTGGCCTACGAGGCCTTCAAGGTCGATGCCTCGATCTTCGAGATGCACGACGTCCCGCTGATGATCGTCGTCACGGAGTCGGCCACCTACGCCTGAGGCGCGGTGAAGGCGTGAAATCATGAGAAAAGGAAAAGCCCGGCTTGAGCCGGGCTTTTTCGTGGGGCCGGGG
>CAJMRV010000230.1 GCA_905215795.1 uncultured bacterium
GTCGGCCGCGCCAAAGGTGGCAGCCACCCGGGATCTTGCTCGCGCCGTGAATCGCGCTTCCCGCGCCGGTCGCGTCCCGAATCATGGTGTATCAAGGGTCGTCGCCTGGAATCGCCGGCACCCTTGCTCGGTGAATCTTAGCCTTCGTCCCCCTTCGGGTCAATCGCGCTTCCGATGATCCTGCGGGCCGCCTCCCGGGCGGCGCGCACCTCCTCCTCCGTCGGGGCGGGGCGCTCGGGCGCCTTCCAGGCGTGGGCGAGCGAGGGCCTGGAGATGACGCAGCGCGCCGACCACTCCTCGTCGGCCTCGATGAGCGCCGCTCCCACCAGGCGGATGAGCGACTCGCGCGAGGGGGACCCCTGCACGACGCGCGTCCTGCGCTTGATCTCGCGGTTGGCCCTCTCCTGGACGTTGTTGGTGCGGATCTTGGTGCGGTGCGTGGCCGGGAACGCCAGGTAGGCGAGCGCCGCCTCCTCGGCCTCCAAGAGCACGTTTCCGGCCGCCCTCGAGATCTTCAGCACCTCCTCGGTCGCCTCTTGGTAGCACGCCCGCACGAGGACGGGGCTCTTCTGCGCGAAGACGGCCTTCATGGCCTCGCGCGCCTTTCTCTGGTCGTCCTTCCTGTGGATGCGGCCCGCCACGTTGCGCATGAGGTGCGTGACGCAGCGCTGCCAGGCCGCTCCTTGGAACGTCTCGGCTATCGCCTTCGCGAGCCCTTCGTGGGCGTCCGAGACGACGAGGCGCACGCCGTCGACGCCGCGCGCCCTCAGGCCGGAGAGGAACGCCTTCCACCCGGCGTGGCTCTCCGTGTCCACGCAGTCCACGCCGACGAAGCGCTTGTGGCCCGTGTCGTCGAGCCCGATCGCGGTCACGACGGCCTGGGACGCCGAGCGCCCCTCCACGCGGCACTTCACGTAGGTGGCGTCGAGCCACAGGTAGGCGAAGCGCACCCCGTCGAAGCGCTGCCTCCTGAACGCGTCCACCTCGGCGTCCAGGCACTCGCACAGGCGCGACACCTGCGACTTCGACATCGACCTCACGCCGAGCTCGCCCGCGACGGCCTCCACCTTGCGCGTCGATATCCCCATGACGTACATCTCGGCCACCGCCGCGACGAGCGCCCGGTCCACCCTGCAGTAGCGCTCGATCAGGTCCTCGGGGAAGAACGAGCCTCGGCGCAGCTTCGGAATCTTGAGGGTGACGTCGCCCGCGGCGGTCGAGAGCCCCCGCTCCCGGTAGCCGTTGCGCGAGTTGACGCGCCCCTCGTCGCGCTCCCCGTAGGGGGCGTTGCACGCCTCGTCGGCCTTCGCCGACATCGCGGCGTTCGCCAGGAGCTCGAGCATCCTGCGCCCGAAGGCCTGCAGGTCGGTGCATTCCTCGAGGATCGCGAACGCGAGCCCCTTCACTTCGGGGTCGTTGAATAGTAGAGTGTCCATAGCGGGCATCGCCTTCCTTCGAATCTGTCTTTTGTGGTGATTGACGATTCTAGACGATGTCCGTTTTTCTCGGGCAGGCTTCGCCCGCCCTCCAGAAACGGATTGATACACCAACTTTCGGGACGCTACCCATCATCGGCCCAAAGACACGGAATTCGGCTCGGAAGCGTGTTTTCGGGCCGATGATTCGCCCTCGCCTGCTCTCTACGGGTTTTTCGGCTCGATTTCTCAACTGTATCTTTCTTTTGTACAAAAGTTACTGTATAAAGAAGTGAAACAGTTGATTTGTCGTAGACGGAGCAGCATCATGAACAGCGATTTCATTGTTGCGGTGCACGCGCTGGTGTATCTGAACCATAAGGCGGACATCGTTTCCAGCGAGGCTTTGGCCAAGAATATCTGTACGAACGCGGCGCGTGTGCGCAAGGTGATGGCTCCGCTCAAGCGCGCCGGGTTCGTGACCACGCGCGAAGGCAACGTGGGCGGCTACCGTTTTGCAGGGGACGCTTCGGCGGTCGACCTGCACATGGTGGCCGATGCGCTCAACATCAGATTTGTGCAATCCGGTTGGCATAGCGGCGATATGGACATGAAATGCCTTGTGGCATCCGGTATGGCGGGCGTCATGGACGATGCTACCCAAGATGAGGAATTACGTAAACGCTTTCATGGCCGACACGAAT
>CAJMRV010000231.1 GCA_905215795.1 uncultured bacterium
CGACTGAAGGGGACTGATGACACGGTCGGAAGCCGACTCAACCTCTTTCAGCTTTCCCCGAAGAGACGCCGCTCTTCCTGCACGGCGACGCCGACGCGGCGCTGCAGCGATTCTTCGCCGACACGAACACCCGGTTCCGCCTGCTCTCGGGCGACACCGAGCGCCCGCCGCTCGCCCCCGACGTGCTCTGGCAGACGAGCGAGGCGTTCTTCACGTCGCTCAAGAAGTTCACCCGGTTCGAACTCAAGGCCGACACCGACGCGAAGCTCGACGAACGCCTCCGCCACGTGAGCGTGGAACGAAAGAGCCAGAACCCCGTATCGCCCCTGATCGACTTCCTCTCCACGCAGAGGATCCTCAACCGGCGCACGCTGATCGTGGCCTCCTCGCCCGGACGCGAGCACACGATGAACGAGCTCTTCCGCGCCTCGGGCCTCAAGCTCCCCGAATTCGAAACGCTCGGCTCCTTCACGGACTCGGACGTCCCGGCGGGCATCACCGTGGGGCCGCTCTACGCCGCCTCGTCGCTCCCCGACATGGAGACGGACCTCCTCACGGAGACCGAGCTCTACGGGGCGAGCCCGCGCCGCCAGAGGGCGCGCCGCTCCAAGCACGCCACCAACATCGAGATGATCGTGCGCGACGTGGCCGAACTCAAGGTGGGCGACCCGGTCGTGCACCTCGAGCACGGCGTGGGCCGCTACCGCGGCCTCGAGACGATCGACACCTCCGAGGGTCCCAACGAGTTCCTTCGCCTCGAGTACAAGAACGGGGCCGAACTCTTCGTCCCCGTCACGAACCTCGACATGATCTCGCGCTACTCGGGCGCCGAGCCCGAAACGGCGCCGCTCCACGCGCTCGGACGCGGCGACTGGGAGAAGGCCCGCCGCAAGGCCCAGGAACAGGTGCGCGACACCGCCGCGGAGCTCCTCGAGCTCTACGCGGTGAGGGAACAACGCGAAGGCACCGTCTTCCCCTTCAACGAACACGACTACCAGGCCTTCTGCGAGGGCTTCCAGTTCGAGGAGACCCCCGACCAGGCCGCCGCCATCGGCGCCGTGCTCAAGGACATGCAGCAGGGACGCCCCATGGACCGCCTCGTCTGCGGCGACGTGGGCTTCGGCAAGACCGAGGTGGCCCTGCGCGCCGCCTTCGTCGCGGCCAACGCCGGCCGCCAGGTGGCCGTGCTCTGCCCGACCACGCTGCTCGCCGAACAGCACGCCCAGACCTTCCGGGACCGCTTCAGCGCGTGGCCCGTCGTGGTCAAGGAGCTCTCGCGCTTCCGCACCGGCAAGGAGACGACGAAGACCCTCGAGGGGATCGCCGAGGGAACCGTCGACATCGTCATCGGCACCCACAAGCTCCTCACCGACAAGGTGAAGTTCAAGCGCCTGGGCCTCGTCATCATCGACGAGGAGCACCGCTTCGGCGTGCGTCAGAAGGAGCAGCTCAAGAAGCTCCGCGCCGAGGTGGACATCCTCACGCTCACCGCCACACCGATCCCCAGGACGCTCTCGATGAGCCTCGAGGGGATCCGCGACTTCTCCGTGATCGCCACCCCGCCGGAGCGCCGCCTCTCGGTGAAGACCTTCGTGCACGCCGAAAGCGACGGCATCATCCGCGAGGCCGTGATCCGCGAGCTCAAGCGCGGCGGCCAGGTCTACTTCCTCCACAACGAGGTCGACACGATCGAGAACCGGCGCGAGCACCTCGAGAAGCTCCTTCCCGAGGCGAGGATCGGCGTGGCCCACGGCCAGATGATCGAGCGCGAGCTCGAACGCGTCATGCGCGACTTCTACCAGCAGCGCTTCAACGTGCTCCTCTGCACGACCATCATCGAGACGGGCATCGACGTGCCGAGCGCCAACACAATCATCATGCAGCGCGCCGACAAGCTCGGCCTCGCGCAGCTCCACCAGCTCAGGGGCCGTGTGGGCCGCTCCTTCCACCAGGCCTACGCCTACCTGCTCACGCCCCCGTCGGGCGCGATCACCAAGCAGGCCCGCCAGAGGCTCGAGGCGATCCAGACCCTCGAGGACCTCGGCAGCGGCTTCTACCTCGCCATGCACGACCTCGAGAGCCGCGGCGCGGGCGAGGTGCT
>CAJMRV010000232.1 GCA_905215795.1 uncultured bacterium
CGTATGGTGCAGGCTCATTCCATGCCACAGCACTGGCGCCTATCACCTCACCGCCATCCTCAGCATCGGCGGGAGCACGATCGCGAGGGCCGCGACCGTCATGACCGCGAAGACGATGTAAAAAATGATTTCACTGGACATTTGTGGGATACCGTTGCCGGGATCGGAGGGACGTCCCGGCGTGTTCATTGGGAGCTCGGATTTTAACCGAATCGCTTTCGCCCTTGCTTAAATCGAGGACGCCCCGGAGAAACGACAGTTCCTCCGGGGCGCCGGGCCGCGCCTCCCCTTCGGGGGACGCGGCCGGTTCATGCTGCCTTCAGGCGGCGCTCCGTCTTACTTGGCGGAAGCGGCCGGAGCCTGCTTGGCGGCCTCTTCGTTGGCCTTCACTTTTTCAGCGGCGGCCTTCCTCAGGAGGTTGGCGGCTTCGGTGCTGGCCTTCACGGACTTGGCGAGGCTGCGCATCGCCATTTCGTGGTTGTGGAAGTAGGCGCCGTTGACGGCCGTCCAGTACTCCCAGTTGATGTGGGCGGAGGCGTGGAGCTTCCTGGCCTGTTCGAGGACGCTTTCGTCGACACCCACGGCCTGGGCCTGGTCGAACGCGTTGAACATGTCGTTCATGCGCGCTTCGGCTTCACGGACCTTGCCGTCGAAGTGGTTCTTCATGGTGTCGATGGCGGTGACCATCTGCTTCTCGGTCTTGTCCTTGTGGCACGACAGGCAGGTCTCCTTCACGTATTCCTTCGGGGACGTGGCCCAGTGGAGCGTGTAGGTCTTGCCCTTTTCATCGGTCACCTTGGGCATGTGGCAGGTCTGGCAGGTGGCGCCGGCCTTGTCATGGGTGCTGCCGAAGAAGGTTTCGCTGTCGGGGTGCTGCATCTTCACGAGGAGTGCGCCGGTGCGGTTGTGCTTGAAATCACGGAAGCCGATTTCATCGTAATAGGCCTCGATCTGGTCGGCGTTGACCCACGGGAAATGATTGGTCAAATGACTGTCAAATCCGATGGGTTTCCCTGTGCGAGAGTCAATCCCCGAATTGCAGATGTATTCAACGTGGCACTGTGCACAGAGCAGTCGGCTGTCCTTTTTCTCGGGATAAGCGACCTTGCGGGTGAAGCCGCGGGTGTTCACATCCTCGACGTCAAGCTTGGTCGGATTCTTGGCGAACTTGTTGTAGACGTTCCAGTCGCCCGGACGGGTCATGGCGTCGATCAGGGCGTCGCGCACGATGCGTTCCTTGCCGGTGTGCGGGTCGTGGCAGAGGTTGCAGTTGAAGCCGTGGTTGACAGTGCGCACGAGTTCGACCGGGTTGGAGGCACGGTTGAAGGTCGCGCCCTTCACGTCGTCGCCCAGGTAGGCCCAACCGAGCATGGGATCGGTCGTCTTGCAGGTCCAGCACACGGCGTTGGCGGCCTTGGCCGTGCCGGGTTCGAAGACCTTCTGTTCATTGGTTTCAGGATGGTTGTCCTTGAGGACGTCCCAGACCTTGTAGCTCTTGCCGCCCGGGAGCGTCGAGTAGAGCCAGCCGTCCTTGGGTTCGAAGCGGCCGCCGAAGGCACGGTCGACAATGAACTGGTCGATCGCCATCATGCCGTGGCCGCGCGGGATGTCGTGCTCCTTGGTGAAGCCGTGGGCACCCAGGGCGCGGTCGAAGAACGGGTCGGGAGCGGGGCCGTCAGCCGCCTTCTTCGACTTGCGGATGGGCTTGTCGCTCATGGTGAAGGCGCTCTTGTACTGTTCCTGGTGGCAGGCGCCGCAGGCCTTCGGATCAAAGGGGCTCGAGGGATGCTTCTTGGGATCGGTCAGGTGTTCCTTGGAGCCGGTGTGGCAGCTCACGCAGCCGATGTCCTTGTGGACGGCGCCGCTGTGGGCCTTGCTGATCGAGGAGTGGCAGGCCATGCAGGCCGTGTCGTCGGGGGCGGCCTGGACGGAGCCCGCGATGAAGGCGCCGAAGACCGCGACGGTCAGGGCGAGGCGGTGAAGTTGTGTCATGTTTATCTCCATTTCTCATTTGCCGGGAATCCGTTGATTCATTCCTCAGGAGGTCGAAGTGATGCAAATACGGAAGGGGTTGTCCCGACTGCCCTTAGTTTA
>CAJMRV010000233.1 GCA_905215795.1 uncultured bacterium
ACGAAGGGTCTCCTCGACGCACCCGTCGGCGAAGACGACAAGGCCGCCACGGAAGTGCTCGAACGCGCCCGCGCCCGGCTCCTCGCCGTCGTGGGCGACTTCCGAGCGCTCGCCGCGCAGCGCCGCGGGATCAACAGCGTGGAGGCCGTCAATGCGTTCGCGAGGCGCCGCCTCGAGGCGAAGCTCCTCGACGAACCGCTTCTGGCCGAGCTCCTGCGTTTCCGTCAGGGCGGCTCCCGTGCGGGGCGCGATCCCGTGTGGCGTCCCGGCGACCTCGTGATCGTGAGGAGCAACGACGACTCGATCGGCATCTACAACGGCGACGTCGGGGTCTTCATCCCGGTCGAACATCGCCGTGCCGACGGCTCCGTCGTCACGCGCCTCGAAGTGCTCTTCGAGAACGGCCGCGTGCTCGCCCACGAGGTGCTCCCGTACTTCGAGAGCGCCTTCGCGATCACCATCCACCAGTCCCAGGGCTCGGAATTCCCGGACGTGGCGGTCTTCATGCCCCACGACCCGTCCTCCTCGCTCGCCACGAGGGAGCTCTTCTACACGGGCATCACCCGCACGAAGAGGAACGTCGTGGTCTACGGCTCGGTCGATGTGGTGCGCCGCGCCGTCGAGACTCCCACGGTGAGGATGAGCGGACTGACGGCGAGGCTCACCGAAGCCGTTTCGGAGAACGCCTGACGAAGGCGCTTCTCTAAAAGAGACAAACGTCTCCCATTCAGACGACGAGGCCCCGGTTTCCTTTCGGAAGCCGGGGCCTTCGTCAATTCCCGTGTGCCCCGCAAGGGGGCTCATGGATGTTGATCAGCGGATGATCAGGAGCGGCGCTTCGCTCACGGCGGCGATCCTCATCGCCACGGAGCCGAGCGACAGCGCGTCGACGTTGTCGTAGCCGTGCGAGCCCATCACGAGGAGGTCGATGTTGTTGTCGCGCACGTAGTCGGCCACGGCGTCGCCGGGGTTGCCGGTCACGCGGGCCACGTCGTACTTGATGCCGGCGTTGTCGAAGATCGGGCGCAGGGGCTTGATGGCCATCTCGAAGCTCTCGTCCTGGAGTTCGCTCACTTCGCGGCGGTTCATCGTGCGGATCGGCACGCCCGCCAGGCTCGGCATGGCGATGCTCGAGAAGTCCGTGCTCGCGTGGATGAGCGTGAACTTCGGGTCCTTGCCGAAGATGGCGCGGTGCTTCGTGATGTATTCCATGGCGCGTTCGGAGTAGGCCGAGCCGTCGACGGCGACGCCCACCTTGAGGTGCTTGTCGTCGCGGGGCATCTGCTCGCGCAGGATCAGGATCGGACGGCGCACGCGGGCGATCACGGCGTTGCTCACCGAACCGAAGAGGAAGGCGCCGAGCGGATGATGGCCGCGGCTGCCGAAGACGATCAGGTCGGCGTCCATCGAGTCGGCCACGTGGGCGATCGTCTCGGCGGGTTCGCCGATGCGGTACGTGAGGGTGATGTTCTTGTGGTGTTCGGGCAGCTTCGAGGTGATCATGTTGATCACGGAGGCGGCCTCGTCGTGGTAGTACTTTTCGATGCTCTCGGGGCTTTCCATCGCATAGATGCGGGCCGAGACGGGAGGTTGCACGTTGAGGATCGTCACGTCGAGCTTGTCGCCGAGAAGGTCGCTGTGACGGGTGAGGAAGTCGATCGAGTGGAGGCTGGGCTTGCTGCCGTCGACGGGAATCAGAATTCTCATGAAGTTCTCCCTTTTTATTGTCGTTATGCGTGTTTTCGCGGGAGGGCGGTCCTGTTGAATCCCCCCTGCCTACTAATGATGCCTCATTTCGTCGGAAATGGGGGTGGAGGGGAGGGATTATTCGGACCTTCCGTACCTTTTGTACTTTTCGCCCACGAGGGCGCCCGCCGGGGCGTCCGGAAAAACGGAAGGGGACGGAGGCGTTTCATCCTCCAGCCCCTCCCGTGGGGGTGCGGACGTCCGTCAAGACGTCCGCCGTCCCGTGTGACGACAAGGTCTTACTTGGCCTTCTTCATCTGGGCCGCGTAGATCGAGGCCTGCTGGCCGGCGATGCGGCCGAAGGTCACGATGTCGGCCTGGGCGTTGCCGCCGAGGCGGTTGCC
>CAJMRV010000234.1 GCA_905215795.1 uncultured bacterium
ATGCGGTTGGCCACCTTCCTCGCGAAGTTCATTTCGTGGGTGACGAGCACCATCGTGCGTCCCTCGCGTGCGAGGTCGCGGATCACGTTGAGCACCTCGCCCGTGAGTTCCGGGTCGAGCGCCGAGGTGGGTTCGTCGAAGAAGATCACCTCCGGGTCGTAGACCATGGCGCGGGCGATCGCGACGCGCTGCTGCTGGCCGCCCGAGAGCTGGCTCGGGTAGTGGTCGAGCCGGTCGCCGAGGCCGACCTTGCCGAGGGCCTTTTCAGCAAGGGCCCGTGCGGTTTTCCGGTCCACGCCGCGGGCGTGCACCAGGCCGAGCATGACGTTCTCGAGGGCGGTGTGGTTCGCGAAGAGCGCGTAGTTCTGGAAGACGAAGCCCGCGCGGCGGCGCAGCTTCGCGACGACCTTCGGCGGGATCCCCGCGAGGTCGTGGGTCTCTCCATCGGAGACGACGGTGCCCTTGTCGGCCGTCTCGAGGAAGTCGGCGATCCGGAGCAGGGTGGTCTTCCCGGAGCCCGAGGGTCCGAGGATGGCGACGACGTCGCCTTCGGCCACCTCGAGGGTGACGTCCCTGAGGATCTTCTGGCCGTTGAAGCTTTTCTCGATGTTTCTGAGTGCGAACATGTGTGGGTTCCTCCGGTCAGGCGTAGCGGTTCATCCACTTCTCGCCGCGGCCCTGCACCCAGGTGAGCGCCGTGCAGAAGACGAGGTAGATGAGGGCCACTTCGCAGTAGAGCCAGAAGGGCTCGTAGGTGCGCGCGGCGATGCGCTGGGCGCTCATGAACATTTCGGTGACGGTGATGCCGGCGGCGAGCGAGGTGTCCTTGACGAGCGAAATGAAGGAGTTGAAGAGGGCCGGGAAGGCCGAGCGCAGGGCCTGCGGGAGCACGATCAGGAAGAGGATCTGCCAGCGCGAGAGCCCCACGGTGAGGCCCGCCTCGAACTGCGTGACGGGCACGCCCGAGATGGCGCCGCGGATCGTCTCCGAACAGTAGGCGCCCACGTTGAGCGTGAACGCGATCACCGCCGAGGGGATCGGGTCGAGGGTCACGCCGAGGCTCGGCAGACCGTAGAAGATGATGAAGAGCTGCACGAGCAGCGGCGTGCCGCGGATCACCCAGACGTAAAAGCGAACGAGCTGGGAGAGCACGGGGGTCTTCTCGACGCGGATCAGTGCGCACACGACGGCGAGCGCGAGGCCGAGCGCGAAGGAGACGAGCGTCAGGGGGATCGTGACTTCGATTCCGGGGAGCAGGATCTTCCAGAAGGAGTCGGCGAGCAGCGTGAGGATTCTCTCGTCCATGATGGGGGCTCCGGATGGGGATGGGGTTTCAGGAAAAGGAGACGCCGGGGCGCACGGCGGGCCTCACGAAGGAGGGACCCGCCGGGCTCCCCGGCGCACTGAGGACTCATTCTTGGGAGACGTCGGTGTTGAGGTGTTCCTTGGAGAGGCGCGAGAGCGTGCCGTCCTTCTGCATCGAGAGGATCGCTTCATCGATCGCCTTGAGGAGTTCGGGGTTGTTCTTGCGCACGAGCACGTCGGCGACCATCGCCTCCTTGGTGCGGGCGACGGCCTTCAGGGCGGCGTTGGGCTTGGCCTTGAGGAAGTCGGCGAACGCGATCGCGGAGTTCATCGTGAAGTCGGCGCGGCCCGATTCGACGAGGAGGAACGCCTGGCTGGAGCTCTCCACGGGGGTGAGCCGGGCGCCGAGTTCGTCGCGCGAGAAGGCGGTCCAGTTCGAGTTGAGCCCCTGGGCGGCGACGCGGCCGCGGGCCTGTTCGAATGTCTTCAGGTCGTCGTTGTTCTTCCTCACGATCATGACGCCGTGGTCGTAGGTGTAGGGCACCGAGAAGTCGTACTTGACGCGGCGTTCCGGATTCGGGCCGACCTGGTTGATCACGATGTCGTAGCGCTTGGCATCAAGCCCGGCGATCATGCCGTCCCAGGTCGTCTCGATGAAGCGGGCCTTCACGCCGAGGCGGCGGGCGATCTCGCGGCCCACTTCGACGTCGTAGCCGGTGAGCGCGCCCTTGTCATCGTGGTAGGTGAAGGGCGCGTAGGTGCCC
>CAJMRV010000235.1 GCA_905215795.1 uncultured bacterium
CGCAGCCGCACTCGGGCGCAGGCGAACAAAAGGGGTTCCGAGCCGCACTGTGAAGCCTTTCCTAGACATGACCCTACCTCATATAGGTAATAAATCGTAAACGAATGTGGCGGATTCTCCATTACAATGAATGCACGGACGTTTCCATCCCCGGAAATGTCCGCCTCCTTTTTCAGGTTCTGAAAAGGGAGTCCCGACTCTCATATTCAACGAGTCAAACCGATGGTGAAAGGATCGGCTTTGTTTAGAAAGACGGACGTGAGGCGCCCACTTGACGGGCGCACGAACTCCGTCCGTCGAAGTTTGGGTGCGGGACCGAGGACGGGGGACGGGTCGGATGCGGCCGCGCCGGGAATGGCGGGCGCGCATCGGAAACCACCTCCCTGCCGCTATGAGGCCCCGCAATAGATATTCGCAAAACAAAAGGAGCGTTCCGTGGATCAAGCCACCGCCATTGTCCAGAGCATCAACAGCCTGCTCTGGGGTGTTTACTGCCTCATCCCCCTTCTGGTGGGGACGGGCATCTACTTCACATTCAAGCTGCGTTTCATGCAGATCCGCCGTTTCGGGCGCGCCGTGCGCCAGGTGTTCGGGGGCATCTCCCTTTTCGGGAAGTCCGCCGACAAGAACGGCATGAGTTCCTTCCAATCCCTCGCCACCGCGATCTCCGCGCAGGTTGGCACCGGCAACCTCGCCGGCGTGGCCACGGCCATCGCCATGGGTGGTCCGGGCGCCATCTTCTGGATGTGGCTGGCCGCCTTCTTCGGCATGGCCACGATCTTCGCCGAAGCCGTGCTCGCGCAGGTCTACCGCCGCCGCGACGCCAAGGGTCAGATCACGGGTGGTCCGGCCTACTACATCAGCGAGGGCCTCGGCAGCAAGACGCTCGCCGGCTTCTTCTCGATCGCCATCATCATCGCCCTGGGCTTCGTGGGCAACATGGTCCAGGCCAACTCGATCGCCGACGCGTTCAAGACGGCCTTCGACGTACCCGTGTGGGCGACCGGCATCATCATCTTCGCCCTCGCCGGCTTCATCTTCATCGGCGGCATGAAGCGCATCGCCTCGTTCGCTGAGAAGGTGGTCCCCCTGATGGCCCTCATCTACATCGTGGGCTCGATCTCGATTATCGTCTCGAACTACGCCGACATCGGCCACGTCATCGAGATGATCTTCGTGGGCGCCTTCAACCCCGAAGCCGCCACGGGCGGCGTCATCGGCGCAGGCATCAAGGAAGCCATCCGCTACGGTGTGGCCCGCGGCCTCTTCTCGAACGAAGCCGGTATGGGCTCGACCCCGCACGCCCACGCCGTCGCCAAGGTCAAGCACCCGGCCGAACAGGGTCTCGCCGCCATCGTCGGCCTGTTCTTCGACACGTTCATCGTCGTGACGATGACGGCCCTCGTGATCCTCAGCACGGGCGCGCTCGACGGTCAGACGACCGGCATCTCGCTCACGCAGAAGGCCTTCACGCTCGGTCTGGGCGGCATCGGCAACGGCTTCGTCGCGGTGTGCCTACTCTTCTTCGCCTTCACGACCATCATCGGCTGGTACTTCTTCGCCGAACAGAACGTCAAGTTCCTCTTCGGCCTGCGCTGGGTCCCGACCTACCGCGTGATCGTGCTCTGCTTCCTCATGCTGGGCTCGTTCCTGCAGGTCACCCTCGTCTGGGAACTCGCCGACCTCTTCAACGGCCTGATGGTGTTCCCGAACCTGATCGCCCTGATCGGCCTCTCCAAGGTCGTCGGCAAGATCCTCGACGACTTCGACGAGAACTACATCGAGGGACGTCCCTGCAAGTACGCCTCGAAGATCCCGCCGATGCCCGAGAGCGTCGCCGCCGAAGAGCCCGCCAAGCGCCACCACAGGATGAAGTTCCTGCCGCGCATCGGCAAGCTCGTTCCGCCGCTGCGCCGTCGCCATGACCCGCATCATCCGGAATACGACGAAAAGAAGAAGGACTGAGATCCACGTCTTCCAACGCCGTGAATGAAATCGAGTAGAGGGGAGCACTCTTGGTGCTCCTCCCCTCTCACACCACCAACCG
>CAJMRV010000236.1 GCA_905215795.1 uncultured bacterium
TAAGTGAGCGGGTGATGATCGAGAGGCCGCCCACGCGCGCCACCGACATCGGAAGGAGCCACACGTCGCCCGGAACGAGCGAGAGGTTCTTCGCGTTGGAGTGCGCCGAGGCGAAGAGCGCCTCCCTCGAGAGGACGGCGGGCTTGGGGAGCCCCGTCGTCCCGGAGGTGAAGAGCACGGCCTGGGCCCCCTCGGGGAGCGGCTCCCTGATCGAGTCGATCAGGGCGACGAGCTCGCGCCTCTCCCAGGCGGTGAGCTTGGGATGAAGGAGCACGAAGGGCACCTCGAGTTCGAGGAGCGCGTAGACGGTGAGGAGCGTGTCGAGGTCGCGCCTCGCGTCGATCAGGAAGGGGCGCCCCGGCTCGGGGAGCCTTCCGTCGAGCTCGCGGATGCGCCCGCGGACGCGCTCGTCGAGCGTGCGGAACGTGAAGACGCCCTCGGGCGCGATGAGCGCCGTGGCGTCGGGATGGGTCCGTGCGGCCTCGCTCACCTTGAACGCGCTGGCGGCGTCCGTGGCGAGGTAGGCCTTCATCGGGGTTTCATGCATTTGGGTCCTCGCGTGCGGTCCCGGTGCCGCCCGTCAGGGGAGGCGCTTGAACTTGGTGAAGTCGGGACGGCGCTTCTCGAGGAAGGCGTTCTTGCCCTCGCGGCCCTCGTCGGTCATGTAGTAGAGGAGCGTGGCGTTGCCGGCGAGCTCCTGGAGGCCCGCCTGTCCGTCGCAGTCGGCGTTCAGGGCGGCCTTCATGCAGCGGATGGCGATCGGGGAGTTGGCGAGGATCTCGCGGCACCACTGGACCGTCTCGCGCTCGAGGTCCTCGAGCTTGACGACGGTGTTGACGAGCCCCATGTCAAGCGCCTCCTTCGCGTCGTAGAAGCGGCACAGGAACCAGATCTCGCGGGCCTTCTTCTGGCCGACGATGCGGGCCATGTAGCTCGCGCCCCAGCCGCCGTCGAAGCTGCCCACGCGCGGGCCGGTCTGGCCGAAGCGGGCGTTCTCGGCGGCGATCGTGAGGTCGCACATCATGTGGAGCACGTGGCCGCCGCCCACGCACCAGCCGGCCACCATCGCGATGACGGGCTTCGGGCAGGTGCGGATCTGGCGCTGGAAGTCAAGGACGTTGAGGCGCGGGACGCCGTCGTCGCCGACGTAGCCGCCCGTGCCGCGGACCTTCTGGTCGCCGCCCGAGCAGAAAGCGAGGTCGCCCTGGCCGGTGAGGATCACGACGCCGACGTCCTCGTCGTCGCGGGCGTCGGCGAGGGCCTGTTCCATCTCGCGCACGGTGAGCGGACGGAAGGCGTTGCGCACCTCCGGACGGTTGATCGTGATTTTGGCGATCCCCTCGGCCTTCTCGTAGATGATGTCGGTGAATTCACCGGCCTTCTTCCAATCGGGGATGGCGGGGAGCTTGCTGGTATCCAACATGGGCTGCATGACGTAATCCTTGAATCTGATTGTCTTCTCGGACGGACGGCCCAGGGCCGTCGTCCATCGGGTTCGTTAAGGTTAGCAGAAAGCGGGCGTTTTTGCGTTCTCCCGCACCCCGCATGGGTTACGAAGGAGAGCCGGGGAGGAAACGGACGCCCGGGCGCGTGTGAAAACGACGGAAAAACGGTGGAAAAACACCCGGAAAGAGTCTGGAAAGAGACCGGAAACCGGTGGAGGAACCACGGGGAACACGGGGAAAAACCGCGGCGGAGCCGTCGGAAGGCGGCGGGGAAGACTCCAGATGAGGCCTTGGAAAAATCCACGGAAGGAGGCCCGGAAAAGTCATCGGGAGAAACTTTGGAAAAAACTTTGGAAAGCGCCTTGGAGGAGCACGGCGCTCCTGCGGAGACCTCCGCAGAACGCCTCAGCCTCATTTCCGTCCGACGTCCTTCATTTCCATTCCTTTCCTTCGTTACTTTTTCTTCCCGTCCTCCCTTCCCTTCTTTCCATTCTCTCATTTCCGGTTTTGTCTAAGGCTCCCCCGTCTTCATGCACGAACACGGCCCCGCGGGGCATCAGGAGC
>CAJMRV010000237.1 GCA_905215795.1 uncultured bacterium
GGGAGGCTCCGGACGGCGTTTCCGGCATCCCTCCGCATCCTCGGAAGTTATTAGGAAAATAGAGATGGATTATCGATACAACGGACAAAGCCTGCTCGGCAGGATCCTCATCTGGATCGTGACGATCGCCGTGATCGTCGGCGCCGCCTTCTTCATCCTGCCGATCGCCCTCGGGGTGATCCTGGTCATGCTCGTCGTGGGCCTCGTCATTTCGGCCTGGGTCTGGTGGCAGCTCAGAAAGGGCGCCGCCTCGGCCACGTACTATGAGAGCCGCACGGAGGTCAACCAGGGCGCCACGCTCGACAAGGGCCCCACCGAGGAGGAGTTCGTGGACGTCCCGGGCGACGGACGCCCCGTCGAGACCGCCGACAAGAAGCGCTGGCGCATGAACGACGTCGAGGACGTCGAGGACATCGCCGAGAAGAAGTGATTTGAAAAAAGGGAGCCGCTCCCCCCTGATTGGTGAGCGGGAAGGAAAAAAGCCCCGGATGCGTCAGCGCCTCCGGGGCTTCTTGATTCGTGGAGCGGGTTTCCTCAGAGCAGCGGCGAGACGAGGAAGGAGGCCCCTTCGTAGAGGCGGTGCTTCCAGGGACGTGCACGCCAGGCGGGCAGCGTCAGGTAGGTGCAGTTGTCCTCGTAGGCCGTGAGCATCCTGTACATGTCGCGGATGAAGCCCGGCTCGAAGATGAGGAGCATGAGCTCGTAGTTGAGGTGCATGCTCCGGTTGTCGAAGTTCACCGTGCCGAAGATCGAGAACTCGCCGTCCACGCAGAGCGACTTGGTGTGGAGCAGCCCGCCCTTGTAGAGCAGGATCTGGGCGCCGCAGGCGAGCAGGTCGTCGAAATAACGCCTCGAGGCGAAGCTCACCATCGGGTTGTCGCATTTCTCGGGGATGATGAGCTTGACGTCCACGCCCCGGTAGAGGGCGTTGAGGAGCGCCGTGGCAAGCACCTCGTTGGGGACGAAGTAGGGCGTCGTGAGGACGATCGAGCTCCTGGCCTGGTTGATCCCTTCAAGGAGCAGGTGGAGGTTCGGGTCGCCGGGGTTGTTCGGTCCGGAGGGGACCGCCACGACCACGCCTTCGCCCGGTTCGGGGTACGCGTCGGGCATGGCCTCGCGCTTGGCGATCTTCTGATGGTCGGGCTGGAGGTACCAGTCGGTGAGGAAGACCGTCTGGAGCGGCTTCAGGGCGGGGCCCTCGATCCGCACCATGGCGTCGATCCAGTCGCCCACCTCCTTGGCCGCCTTGTAAGTGGCCGGGTCGATCATGTTCATCGAGCCCGTGAAGGCGACGCGGTGGTCGATGACGATCAGCTTCCTGTGCAGGCGCAGGTCGGCGCGCTGCAGTCCGAAGATCCTCAGGAGCCTCATGGGCATCGCGGAGGCGACCTCGATGCCCGCCTTCCTGAAGGACCACGCCGTTTCGGAATCGAGGAAGTCGCGGGAGGCGAAGTCGTCGACGAGCACGCGCACCTCGACGCCGCGGGCCCTGGCGCGCAGGACGGCCTGGCTCACGTTGTTGGCGTGGCCGCCCTCGTGCCATATGTAGAAGGCCATGTCGATGTGCTCCACGGCGGAGTCGATCGCCTCGACGATCGAGCGGAAGGCCGAGTCGGTGTCCGGAAGGAGTTCGAGCTTGTTGCCGAAGGTGGCCTGGGTGTTGGCGCAGCGGCAGGCGAGCTTCATGATCGAGCGGTGCCGGTCGAGCGTCGCCGGGAGCGGGTCGCTGTCGAGGCTCTTGAGGAAGTTCTCCTGGCTCTGGTGCTCCATGAGGCGTCGGTAGCGCCATGCGCGCAGCCTGCCGATGGGGCGTTCCCCGAACATCAGGTAGAGGATGAAGCCCACGTAGGGGAGCACGGTCGTGATCAGGATCCAGGCGAACGAGGCTCCGGGCGGGTGCCTCGTCAGGATGACGCGCAGGGTCACGCCGAGG
>CAJMRV010000238.1 GCA_905215795.1 uncultured bacterium
TTCAACCGATGTTCACACTTATTGGTTTCGTTGAAATCAATTTTTTAAAGAACAGTGCTCCGTAAGGAGCAGGGTTTTGAATTGTACGCAACCGTTTTGATTTTGTCAAGGGCGGTCATCGTGAAATTCAGAACCGATTGTTTGTTTCGCTACTCTCACAAGCACTTCGTCGTTGTGACGTTGTGTCTGCGTCGTTGCGAGGAGTTGAATTAAACACCATTTCGACACCTCCGACAACCCCTGTGCGGATAAATAGCGCATTCACGGTACTCAAACGCCGTTTTCCGTTGTTTCGACCGCTTGAATCACCGTAAAACCCCTCCTGGAAATGAAGAAGGCCGGCGCAAAAGCGCCGGCCTCCGTCTTCTCAACGGTGCCGTCCGCCCGGGAATCCTCTCAAGACCCCGCGGACTGCACCGTCTGTTCCCGTCACTTGTTGCGCTTCGGGAGCATCGGAGCGACCTTGTCGGTGCCCGCCAGGGCGAGCGCCGTCAGGAAGATCATCTTCGGACCGTTCTCGATGTCGGTGATCTCGAAGTATTCATCAACCGTGTGCGTACGCATCTGGCAGCCGCCCGCGGAGAGGCAGGTGGCGGGGATGCCCATGCTCACCGGTGCGTTGGCGTCGGTCGAGGAGATCGAGTAGTTGTTGAGTTCGATGCCGATGGCGGCCTGGGCGCCTCGGGCGGCCAGGATCACCGGGCAGTCGTCCGGACGGAAGCCCGCGGGACGGTCGCCGATCTGTTCGAACTCGAGCCTCAGGCCCTTGTTCTCCGGGGTCACGCCGAACTCAGCGTTCGTCTCGTCGACGGCGTCGACGAAGCACTGCTTGATCTCGGCCTCCAGGGCAAGGAGGATGTCGTTGTCGAGACTGCGGATGTCCACGTCCACGGAGCACTTGCTCGCGATCGTGTTGACGGTCGTGCCGCCGACGATCGTGCCGATGTTGTAGGTGGTCTTGGGTTCCTTGACGCACTTGATGCGGCTCACCTTCGTGCCGGCGAGGCACATGGCGTGGATGGCGCTCGGGATCTCGCCGAAGCTGCCGTAGCTGTGGCCGCCGGGACCGGCGATGGTGATGCGCCAGCGGTGCGCACCGATCGCGCCCCAGAGGATGCGGCCCGTATCGGTGTTGTCGACGGCGAGGAAGCCGTCGATTTCGTCGCCGTGCGTCTTGAAGAGGTGCTTGGAGCCTCGGATGTCGCCGTTGCCTTCCTCGCCGACGGTGCCGCAGAACCAGATGTCGCCCTTGGTCTCGATCTTGTTCTTCTCGAACATGCGCAGCGTCTGCAGGACGGCACGCAGGCCCGAGGCGTTGTCACCGATGCCGGGTCCGTAAAGGACGTTGCCTTCACGGCGGACCTTGACGTCGGTGCCTTCGGGGAAGACGGTGTCCATATGGGCGCCCATGACGACGAGCGGACCGTCGCCCTTGCCCGGACGGCGGCCGACGACGTTGCCGATCTCGTCGATGTGGACGTCCTTGAGGCCGTACTCACGCATGCGGCGGGCGTATTCCTCGGCGCGTTCGCGTTCCTTGAACGTGGGGGACGGGATCTCGCTCAGGGCGATCTGTTCGGCGAGCGCGAAGTCGCGTTCATCGTCGGCCTGCTTGAGGGCGGCCTGGACGGCGGGCTCCTTCATGAGCTCTTCGAAGTTGCGGACGACGTCCTGGGAAAGAGGAGGAACGGGGCGTTTCATGGATGGTCTCCTTTTTATGTTTCGTTCTCTTTTTTTCGTGGTTGGTCCGGGGATGGCGCCCGCGCCTGGTCGACGGCGCGCTCTTTTGAGGAGCCCTCCCCTTTTGGTCACCCTAGGAGTATACGTTCCCGACTCCCCTTTCCCCCAGCCCGAAAAGGGAAAACCCCCAGTGTTTTCCAACCTCGAAAATCCGGGTTCCAC
>CAJMRV010000239.1 GCA_905215795.1 uncultured bacterium
TCCCATAAAAAGTGGTCCTCAATTCTTTGTCCAAGAATTGGGGACCACTTCAGCGCGCGGACGGGCTCTTTCCTTTCGGGGAGCCCCGCGTCCGGAGGGATTCCCCTCAGCCCGGCCGGCGCCCCTCTGAACCCCGCGCCGGGGGTTAATCTGCTAAAGTTAAACCATGAAGTCCGTCCACCGGACGCACGGCCGCCAAGGCGCGCCGGGCACCGGCGCCGACGGCAAGTGCCCATCACAAACCGCGAGTAAAACAAATGGATCAACCCATCAAAACGCCCATCGAAATCGCCCAGGTCGACGTCCTCTCCGAAATCCTCGCCTTCTCCGGCGTGGACATCCTCAAGCGGGCCTCCGAAATCAAGCCCGGCGAGGACGACACCGAACTTGGCGAGTACATGAGCAAGCTCATCTTCGGCATCGCCGCGCTCTTCGTTCCCGAGAACAAGGCGGTCGTGCTCCCCGAAGGGTGGAGCCTCGACAAGATCGGCGAGAACGTGCGCGCCGAAGCCGAGAGCATGATCAAGGCGATGGATCCGGAAGAAGCCGAGAAGATGAAGGAACCCTCCGACCTCGTCCCGCTCGGAGTGATGGCGTTCTTCTCGCACCTGCTCGCGCTCATGGAGAACTGGGGCGAACAGCACAAGGAGACCGACCCCAAGAAGGTCTTCGAGGGCTTCATCGCCGACCCGATGTTCACGGTCGTCTGCTTTGACTGGGCCTACACCTTCCTCGGTGACTACGCCCGCGAGGACGACGACGGCGCCATGGAGGACGCCACCGACAAGACGACCATGAAGCCGTCGATCAACTGATCGGCTTCCGACGGGAGAGAACACCATGAGCACCTGCGGCAAATCCTGCGGCTCGGGCTGCTGTTCGGACTTCAGTTCGAAGGCGCCCAGGAAGCCCTCGCTCCTGCAGATCGACGTCGTCGAAGGGATCTTCGAGGCGGCCGTGCGCAACATGACCATGCGCCGCGCGCAGCTCGACTCCGGGATGATGAGTCCCGAGGAGTACTCGGAGGCCTTCGAGAAGCTTGTCGACTGGATCGCCGCGACGTTCCAGGGCGGCAACGCCCACTACGAGGCCGACCGCGAGTGGCACCTCTCGGGCGGCCTGACGGACCTCCTCAGGGAGAAGCTCCGCGAACCCTCGGCGGGCGACGATGAGATCCATCATCGCGCGGCCCGCTACTTCGCCGACGACGCCGACGGCGTCTCGCAGGCCCTCGTCGAACAGGGCGGACTGCACACGGAGGCCGCCGAACGCGCCCGCCGGGCGCTCGCCTCGGCCTGGGCGCAGCTCTACTGCGGAGGCCCCGGCATCTGGGAGGATGAAGCTCCCTGAGGGCCGGAGCGGGGGATCCTTGCACGGGTCCCCCTTTGCTTTCAGGCCCCGACGACCACGCCGTCCCCGCGGACGGCCCATGACCAAGAACCAAACGACCATAAGAAGAGAATCACATGCTTTCAGACTCCTCACTTGATGATTTCCTGCACATCAGCCCGCGCCTCGACGCCGAGGGCGGCGTGCACCGTCAGATCCAGACGCCCTTCGTCCTGCCGAGGTCGCGCCGCCGCCTCACCCTCGAGGTGGTCCCGCTCGGCGAGAAGAACGTGCTCGTCCACGACGCGGGCCTCACCGCCGAGGGCGTCGCCGATCGCGACGCGCTGCTGGCCACGGACGCCTTCAAGGCCTTCCGCCGCCAGTGGATCGAGGACGGCGTTTCGTTCGACGAGGAGGGACGCCTCTTCATCGTCTGCACGAGGGGCTCCTCCGAGATCGATCCCGACATGGCCCGCCTGATCGAGGCGGCGCTCGCCTTCCAGACGATCCTCATGACCGAGGAGGCGCGCTGAGCGCGTGAGTCCCATGATCCACGCCGAAGCCA
>CAJMRV010000240.1 GCA_905215795.1 uncultured bacterium
TACCTGGCGCGCTATCAGAGCTACCTCATCAACGGCGTTAATCTCGCGATGGCGATGAGGCCGAGCATGAAGGAGGCCTGCGAGCGCGACGTGGAGCATTGCCTGCACGCCTATCAGCGATTCTGTGAGGACACCTACTCCCAGGAACTCTACGGTGAGGTGGCCCAGGAGAAGGCCGGCGCCATCGAGCGGCGCCTCGTGGAGCTCAATCTGAACGGGCCCGTTCGGAGACGGTGATCGGACGCAGATCTGACGGATTGACAGGCATATGCCGCCGCACGATGAACACTGAAACCGACTGAAATCAATGGGGCCGCCGGAAGGGATTCCGACGGCCTCCGTCTTATTGATCAAGTCTCCTGCTGCCGGGCCGCCGCGAGGCGGAGCCTTCCCATGCGGTTTTTGTACCGTGAGAGCGGATCGGACCCGCCGACGAGTTCGCTGAAGGCCGCGGCCTCCCTTTCAAATAGGACCAACATGGCGTGGAGGAAGAAGCGGTTCTCCACGTTGAAGCGGCGCTTGTACTCGTTGGCGTCGATCTCGAAGGTCTCCCTCGTTGCGGGGTCCACGACGACGAGGACGGGGTGCAGGAGGGAGCGCACGCCGACGACGTGGTGTCCCTCCGCCGTGGGGAAGTCGGGAGGCGAGTCCGGCGTGGCGCCGAACCCGTTCATGACGGCCTCGAGCGCTTCCTCTTCGAGTTCCGCGTCGATCTTCTTCGTGAGCTCGCCTGACCTCAGGAGTTGGAGGCGGCGGTTGATGACGGCCTCGAGCCCGTTGCGGTGGACGCGGGTTTTCATGATCGTTTCCATGATTTCTTCCTTTCCCGGGCAGATGACGCCCGGGGTCAAAACATTCAAGAACCTCCTCCCGCGTCCGGGAGGTTTGATGGAGGAGCCTTTGAAGGAGTCCTCCATCGTGTTCGAACGCACTCATGATAGGGAAGGCGGTTTTGTCGGGCAACGGGGCGCCGGAAACACGGAGTTCAATGGGTTTCGGAGGAATTCCGGGTGTTTTCGGGGGCGTTTCGAAGGAGTTTCGGGGTCTTATGACGTGTTTTTCGAGGGTGAACGCGAGGGTAACCACGGGGGAAAGGGGCTTTTCCTGAGCTCCCGGGCCTAGGCCACGAACCAGGGGGATGCAAAAACGCCTGGGACAAAGCGTCTCGGGCGTCGTGGAATGCGGGTTTGCCGGGAGTTCGGGCGGTTGCCGATCCTCCCGGTTGTGAACTCACCGGCGGCTTTTCGCCTTACGGGCGGCCTTCTTTTTTGCGACGGCGCGATCGACTTGCTTCTTCTGGAATGCCTCCAGGGCGCTGAGTTCGGCGCGGGCGCCTTCTTGGCGGGGTCGTTGCAGTCCTTGAGGAGTTCATCGGCGAGGGCTCCGTAGCAGACGAGCATGTCGTGGAAGAGCTTCTCCCTTTGTTCATCGGTCTTGCATTGGGCGACGAGGGCGTGGAATCGTTTTTCGTCCATTGGATGGTGTCCGTGCGGTGGGTGGAAGGGAGGCGCGGGGCCTGTTCCGAAAGTATGCACGGGGAGAATCCACGGGGCAAGAGGAGGATGCGCGAAATGAAGGCGGCGCTTCGGATTACTTCGACGGAAAAGGATGCCGGGGCGGTTCGTCCGTGACCTTGTGGGTTTGTTTTGCTTTCGGGTTCCGGCATTGGTCGAGGCGTCGCGTTTTCATGGGCAACGTCCTCGTGACGAACATCGTGACAAGAATCGGCCTTGAACTCAAGGAAATCGATGAGAAGTTCAAATAAGACGGTTTGATCGTCAGGTCAAGAAGAAGCCCCTTACCATTTCGGTGAGGGGCTTTTGTCGTTGTGAAGGAATATGGTCGATGACGCAGGGAGTGTCAGGCTTTCTGTGTCTGGGGAGGTTATTCCAG
>CAJMRV010000241.1 GCA_905215795.1 uncultured bacterium
CGCAGTTTGATGAGGGCCCAGACGATGAGGAGGTAGCCCATCGAAAGCAGCAGGAGCTGCAGGCAGGGCTCCGCGATCCGCGTCCACGGGGCGCCGTCCTGGCTCACCGCCAGGATCGCCCGGATTCCGCTCGAGCTCGGGATGAGCTGGGAGATCAGGAGGACGAGGGGGTTGTCGACGCTGTTGAGGGGCCAGACCGGACCGGCGATGAACACCGAGGGGGCGCTCATCATCACGACGGCCTGGCTCGTCCATTGGTTCGAGCCCATGATGAAGCTCACCATCATCGCGAACGAGACGATCGCGAGCACGAAGAGCGAGCCCACCGTGAGGACCGCGAGCGGGTTCGTCATCGTCGAGAACTGGAAGAGCCAGAAGTCGAAGCCCTCCATGTAGAGGTACCAGAAGATGCCGATCACCCAGAAGGAGAGCAGCACGGCGAGGCCGCGCCGGAGCGGGTACCGGAGCGCCTCCTCGAATTCAGGAGGACGGTTCTCGCGGCTTCTCAGCCACCCGCCGATCGTGAGCGTGACGGCCATCATGAGGACGGCCTGCAGGATCACGGGGCCCACCATCGGGACGGTGTAGTTGGCGTACCCGCCGATCTCGTTGAAGCGGTAGTCCACGATCGAGCCGGGATTCGCGTACGAGGTCTTGAGGAGGACGGCCCCGGGGGTGCCGCCCGCGAGTACGGGCGCGTTGTCGATCGTGCGTTCGGGAGCGGTCACCACGCCGGCGAGCGCGGCGTGCACGGCGCGGCCCTTGACGGGGAAGGCGCCGTTGGCGACGAGCGCGAGCGGCGAGTTCTCACCCTTGGCGAGGCGCTTCTCGAAGTCCGCCGGGATCGTGAGGACCACGGCGGCTTCGTCCGTCCTGAGGGCGTGGTCGCCCTCGGCGGGGTTGTCGGTGACGAGCACGACATGCGCGCCCGGCGTCGCGTCGAGCGAGTGGATCAGGCCGCGCGAGGTCCCCGAGCGGTCGAGGTCCACGACCGCGGTCGGGATGTCCGTGATCGACTGGTTGAGGTAGGGCCAGGCGTAGAAGATGAGGTAGCCCGCCACGGCGAGCACGAAGACCGCGAAGGTGTCGCGGTGGAGGATCGACTTTTTGAAGACGGTTCGGAAGACCCGCCAGAAACCCATGGGCTTATTCATCGGCTGCCTCCTTCTTCATGTCGTTTTCCTTTTCGTTGTTCTTTTCGTTCTTGTCCTCCTTCCTCTCCCCGGCGGCGAGCGCTTCGGCGTCGCGCCAGGCGGGGATGCGCTTGGTGAGGATCAGCGCGCCGATCGTGAACGGGATCACGATGAAGAGGCCCAGGATGCCGAGGAGCGGCGTCAGGTGCGAGAGCGGGCTCCCGAGCACCCAGCATCCGCCCTGGAGTTCCATGTAGTGGGTGAGCGGCAGGAATTCACCGAAGTAGTGCGCTCCAGGACTCATCGCGGAGAACGGATAGGAGAACCCGGTGAACGGGAAGCTCGGGGCGAAGACGGCGATCGCCGTCGAGAGGCCGAGCACCCAGCTGATCGAGAGCGAGAGGAAGAGCACGCAGATGGCGGCGGTCGCCCAGACGAGGAGGACCGAGCCCGCGAACCACATGAAGAGCGAGCCCGCGGGGGCGTAGCCCTCGAGGCCGGCGAACCAGGCCACCCAGCCCATCGATATGAGGCTGTAGATGGTGCTCCACGGGATGACGCGCGCGAGGATGAAGATCAGCGTGCTTCCGCCCGCCACCTCCATGCCGCGGACCATGCCGCGGTCGCGCCAGTCGCGCACGAGCACGCCCTCCATCGTGAGGGCGAAGGCGAGCACGATCAGGCCCGGGATGAGCGTGGCGAGAAGGTACG
>CAJMRV010000242.1 GCA_905215795.1 uncultured bacterium
GGTCGGTGGTGGGAGGCCACGCCCGAAGAAGCCCGTGACCACTTCGCGTCCCATCCCGATGCGCGCATCATCGACGTGCGTGAACCCGCCGAATTCGCCGCGGGCCATGTCGAAGGCGCCGTCCTCCATCCGCTCGACGACGTGCTCGACAATCCCGAGGGCATTCCCGGCGTCGGCCACGACGAGGACGTCTGGCTTTACTGCCGCTCAGGGAGGCGCTCCGGCGTCGCCGCGGCCGACCTCGCTCGGAAGGGCTACACCCGCGTGCACAACTTCCAGGGCGTCATGCAGTGGCCCTTCGGGCTCGTGCGCTGAAGAAGCTCTTCCCCCGAACAAAAAACGCCTTCCCATGGTTCCGACATCGGTCGTGACCGGGGAAGGCGTTTTGCGTTTCAGGGTTCCCGAGCTTGTTTGACGCTGGTTCCTCAGCGTTCGGTGCCGCCGAGCTCTTTCAATGACCGGCAGCCGTTCTGGTCGCCGTTCTCGCAGGCCTGCGCGAAGTACTCGCGTGCGTCCTCGAGGCTTTTCGGCACGCCTTCGGCTCCCTTCGAGTAGAGGCGTCCGAGGGCCATCTGGGCCTTGACGAAGTCGTTTTCGGCGGCCTCGCGGTACCAGTGGACCGCTTTGGCGGCGTCACGGGCGGCGCCGCGTCCGAGTTCGTGCATGCGCCCGAGGTAGTACTGCGCGACGGCCGAGCCGTCGCCCGCGAGCGGCGTGAAGTAGCGCACGGCCTTCTCATAGTCGGCGCGCGCCTTGGCGGGGTCCGTCTTGAAGGTCTCCTCGGCGTTGAAGTAGTGGATCTCGCCCAGGCGGAGCTCCGCGTCCGAGGAGCCGTTGGCGGCGCTCATCTCGTACCAGTGGACGGCCTTTGCGATGTCGGCCGGACCGCCGCGTCCCTCTTCGTGGAGGATCGCGAGGTTGTACTGGGCCATGTCGTGTCCCTGCAGGGCGGCCGCCTCGTACCAGCGGCGGGCCTCGGCGGCGTTCTCGGGGACGCCCTCGCCGTTTTCAAGGGCGAGCGCGTAGTTGAACTGGGCCTCGGCGAGTCCCGCACGGGCGGCTTTGGCGTACCAGCCCACCGCGGCCTCGACGTCGCGGGCGACGCCGTTGCCGAACTCGAGCATCTCACCGTAGGCGAGCTCCCCGCAGGGGTCCCCCTTTTCGG
This sequence comes from uncultured bacterium, assembly GCA_905215795.1. GTDB lineage: Bacteria > Pseudomonadota > Gammaproteobacteria > Burkholderiales > Burkholderiaceae_F > Sutterella. Next base: position 1,166 of record CAJMRV010000242.1, read on the forward strand.
CGGCCTTGTGGAACCATTCGGCCGCGACGGCGGGGTTGGCCTTGACGTCCTCGCCCGATCCGTAGCGGTAGCCCAGATTGAGGGCTGCGTTCGCATCGCCCGCGCGGGCGAGTCGTTCGAGTTCGTCGACGGGGGCTTCGGAGCGCGGGCAGGCCTCGCTTTCGGTGAGTTCGGCGGAGCGTTCCCCGCCTTCGGGTTCTTCTTCGATTTCAACGGCGTGGACGGCCGTGCCCGCCAGAAGCAGGGCGGAGAGCATGAGCGTGAGGATGGGGCGCAAGATGGCCTCCCGGGTGAAAAGGACGCCGGAAGGGCGTCCGATGAGGTGATTTTAAGTGAGGCGGGCCCCGTCTGGAAGGGAATTCGGGGGTCGGCCGCGGCGGCGTTGTTTTTTGTCGACAACGCCCCGCGTTTTTTCCTTTTCTCAGGGCCGCGTCACCCGGAAGACGCGCCTGACGCGTTCGCCCGAGGGACTCATCAGGACGAGGACGTGCCGTCCCGGCCCCGCCTCGATCGTGCGCCCTTCGCCGGGGCGCGTGCCCGCGACGCGGCGTCCGTCGAGGTACCACGTGAGTTCGGTCGTCTTTGCCTCGCCTCCGCGTCCGAGGCCGCCCTCGATCCTCACCACGGCCTTGTCGGGACCGGCCGTGCCGGTGAGGAACGTGACGACCGCCTTGGG
>CAJMRV010000243.1 GCA_905215795.1 uncultured bacterium
GGGAGGAACCCCGACGTTTTCCCATTGCACGCCGGAAAAAGCGTCTGACCTCCTCGGAAACCCCTGGCATCAGGCCCGGGACACAGAAAAGCGCAAAAAGACCCGCGGACGGATCCGCGGGTCCCCTGCGCCCGGCCGTCGGGAGACGGTCAGGCGTGATTCAAGCCCGGAGGCTCAGCCAAAGAGGCTCAGCCGAGTCAGTTGGCCTGCCTGGCCTTCCTCACGCGCTTCGGGTTGTGGATGAAGCCCTGACCTTCGACGAGCGGGTAGCGCATGCCGTTTTTGATGCACACGTCCTTGACGAAGCGGTTGGCGTTGCCCTGCGCGCTCTCGATCCTCGCGGCGCGGATGCACTCCCAGGGATCGACCGGATACGCTTCGTTCCAGGCCTCCACCATGCGGCGGTCACGGTCGCTCAGGCGGTAGTGGGCGGGATAGGTCTCGGCCATGTAGAGCATCGCGCGGGAGATCTCGCCGCGGCTCGCAACGGGCGGCTCGGCACGGCGGTTGGAAATCTTCATAGGACAGCTCCCGAACGTGGGGGCCGCGTCGGGAAGGAGCGCGTAGCGGTAGTTCATGCGCAACGCATTGACTGCGCCAATCGCTGGGAAGAGGTTGTACATATCGGCTTGCATGAGCTTATACTCGTCGCTCGCCGTCTCGGCGCACTTGCGACCCTTGTAGGAGCGGCCCTTCTTGTCCTTGCAGACGGAAGCGCCCTCCTGCCACTCCTTGAAGGAACGGCCGAAGTTCTCGGCGGGGACGACGTGCTCCCATTCGACGCGCTTGGCACGGTCGACGTGGGCAGGCGTGGTGAAGCCCTCGGGGAGGAAAATCTCCTTCTTTTCCGGATCGAAGCGGGCCTGACAGTATAGCGTCGTAGGAAGTTCCTTATAAATCGTGAAGAACTCCTTGTAGATCGTGAGGAGCTCCTCCTTTGAGCGGCGGAAGTCGGGGTTCACTTCGTTGCCGGCGGCGACGGCGCCGGTGGCGGCCGTGAGGAGCGAGGCGGCCGCGAAGGCCGCGATCAGGCGTTTGTTCATGGGGGATGTGTCCTTGGTTCTTGGTGCGGTTCGGGGAACCGGGCGCGTTTCTCAGCACCCGGCGGGGTCCCTTCCGATTGTATCGGAAACACGGGATGCCAAGCCGAGGCGGTTTGTCATGGAACAAATGTCTTAGGACAATTCGCACGGACAATACATACTGAATGCACGCGCGCGAACCCCACACGGGAAAGCCCCTGCGGGGCAGCGGGGGGACGCCCGCGGACGCATCACGAAAGACCAACCCACCGACCCCTTTTAAACATCAGATAGATAAGGACGAAGAACATGACCAAGCCCCTCGTCGCCCTCTGCCTGGCGCTCTCGATCGCGCTCTGCGGCGCCGCCCAGGCCAACCCGCAGTTCGGTGCCGACCGCCACGCCGCCGCCGGCGTCGCCTGCACCTCCTGCCACGGCCCCGACATGAAGAACATGATCGACCCCTCGATCGAACAGTGCCAGCAGTGCCACGACGTGAAGGCCCTCGTCGAGAAGACGGCCCACGTCAAGCCCACCAACCCGCACACCTCCCCGCACTATCAGGACCAGCTCGACTGCGTGAACTGCCACCTGATGCACGAGGAGCCCGTGAACTTCTGCGCCCAGTGCCACAAGTTCGACTTCAACGTGAAGTAAGCGGAATCACAGCACGTTGAATCCGGCCCGCCGTCCCGTTCAAAGAGGGACGCGCGGGCTTTTTCGTGCCCGAGCATGAAGTGGTATGGGTTTGATGTACAGGTTCTCTTAAACATCATGTCTCACACTA
>CAJMRV010000244.1 GCA_905215795.1 uncultured bacterium
TCAGGCACACGAACCAGAAAGCCAGCCAGTACGACAAAGTCGATGCGGTACTCCATGGCCTCCGCCGTCATGGGCGTCGAGGGCGACGCCCTCAGGTTCTATGCCGAGGGTCTCGGCGCCGTGCGCGACCTCCCGGCCGCGCGCCTCGTCATCGAGGGCGTCGTGACGATGCCCTGCGCTTATTGCCAGAAGGCCGTCGAGGTGCCCGTGCACACCGACGTGCTCTACCGTTTCGTTGAAAGCGAGGAGCAGGCCGACAACCTGCCCGTCGACGAGGACGAGGAAGGCGAGGAGGTCGTCGTCGGCTCCCGCTCCTTCTCGATCGCCGACTGGGTCCAGGAGGAGGTCCTCCTTTCGCTTCCCGCGACGGTCCGCCATGACGAATGCGACGAACCCGTCGAGATGCCCGAGAAGGACGAGACGAAGGTCGACACGGTCCGTCCGTTCGCCAATCTCGCCGACCTCATGAAGAACTAAGGGAGCCTTGACGGGCGGCATGGCCTTTGCAGGAAGGCGCCGCTCCTAGGATCCCGTTCATACAGACGGTCGCTTGTTTTTCGGAACAGGCGGCCGTTTTTTCGTTCATCTTTTCAAGGGAGGGGGGCAACACGCTTTCCTTTGAAAACGGCGTCTCGATGCATCAGGCGCGCTTCGACTCCCTGGTGGGACGCCTCGGCCTGAGGCTCGACAGAAAGCTGGCCTCTGAAAACGGCGCCGCCCTTTATGTGAAGGCCGACGTGCTCCATGAGTTCTCCGGCAAGCAGAAGGTCCACTTCAGCCATCCGACCCTCGGCGCCGACGGCCTTGACGCCGAAATCGGCAACAAGGGCACCTGGTACGACGTCGGTGTAGGCGGCTCCTGGAACATCGACCGCGACTGCATCCTCTCGGCCGACGCCGAGTACCGCTTCGGACACGGGCTCGGAAGGAGCTTCGGTCTGAACGTGGGCGTCCGCTGGAACTTCTGATCCGCGCGGACACCGGTCTCGTAACCTCATCCAGGTGCCTCATCAATGCGAAACCCCGCCTTCTCAGGAAGACGGGGTTTCGTTCGTGCCGGATGGGCGTGCGTCAGCGTTTCTTCTTTTTCCGCACGACGGCGGCGCCCGGCTGGGCCGGCGTCGGAGCGGCTTTGGCATGGCGTGCGGCCTCCTCCTTCTCCTTGACCGGGTCGCGCGAGAGCGCGAAGAGGATCTCGTCGACGAGGGCGGTCCTCGCCTCGGGCGTGGCGCCGCCCTTTTCGATCTTGAGTTTCTCCGGACCCATCATCCGGGCGTCGCGGCGTCCCTGGAGGAGTTCGATCAGGGCGAGCGGCTCAATCCTCGGACGGGCGTCGAACGTGACGAGCACGCTCGAGGAGCCCGCGTCGATCTTGCGGATGCCCAGGGCCTCGCACTTCAGACGGATCTGATGGAGTTTGGCGAGGCGCTCGGTCTGCTCGGGGAGCTTCCCGTAGCGGTCGGCGAGGTCCTCGGTGGTGGCGACGAGGTCGGAGGGCTCCGTCGCCGAGGCGAACTCCTTGTAGAAGCTCAGGCGCTGGGAGACGTCGGCCACGTAGTCGGCCGGAATGAGGGCGGGCGCGTGAATGTTGATCTCGGTCGAGCTCGCCAGGGGCGAGGAGAGGTCCACCGGTTCGCCGTGGCGGAGCGCCTTGACGGCGCTCTTGAGCATGCGGTTGTAGAGGTCGAAGCCCACCTCGGCGATCTCGCCCGACTGGTGTTCGCCGAGCACCTCGCCCGCGCCGC
>CAJMRV010000245.1 GCA_905215795.1 uncultured bacterium
GCACTCAACTTGGTATTTGTTTTAATGTCCAAGTTTTGGGGTCCAGATCACGCCGACGTCCGGGCCCTTTTTTCTTTATGCGTCTTACTGCGTCCCCTGTCGTCGTTTTCAAGGGCCTCGCGCACGTCCCCGTCGAGTCCCGGCGTCATCCCAGGGCGTGACTGCATGGGCGTCTGAGAACATCCCCGGGCGCGTCAGGACACCTCAGGGAGCCTCAAGCGCCTTCCGGTCGCCTCGAACGCTGCACCTCCGAGCGGAGCGGCTCGGCGTTGCGTTTGTCCTGCGCCGCCCGTTTCGATTCTTCCATGGCCCCCGGGGGTGTTTTGTGTCCGTTTGTGGCTGCCCGCCCGATTTCGTGAAGATTTGTTGATTCCGTGGCGGCCGCCCTCATTAACGTCCGTGATGGGCTCTTCAAACCCTCATCCAAACGCTTTCAAAACCCCTTCAAAGCACCTGCAATGTCCCTTTCAAACGATCTGCAGGTTACGGTTCGAGTCTTCGAATCATACGCCTGTTACATTTGGTTGCATCTGATTGAAAAGAGCCCCGTTTGACGTCCCTCAACGGATTTCAAGTGAGGCGTCATAAATGGTGCCGGAACGCTCGATCGAAGCCCTCCTTTGGTCCGCCGCATTCCGCTCGTCCATGTCTCGGAGGACGGTGCCCACTGAACAACATCCCGTCCCGGAATTCCTCGGACGGAAGGAGCCGGGTCCGTAGTGCAGCGGAACGGCTTTGCTTTTGTTTCCCGTCGGGCGTGAGAGTGAGGCTTTTCGGCGGTCCTCGCCAAGCCCCATGGGAGAAGGGATTCAAGGGAACGGGCAACTGTGGGGGAGACACTCGACAGCAGCGGTCTTCATGACGGAGTCCCACCCGTCTGAAAGGTCTCCTCCAGTGCGTCACGCTGAAGGGCGTCTCAGGCACACCTCCATGATCACGCAGTTCCAGGAGTCCTGCGCGGCGCCGGGACGTCGTGTTCGAGGCGTCGTTCGAAGGGGTGTCTTATGACGGGGGAAGGCCGCTTCCGGGGAGGACATTTCATTTTGTAACGGACTTTTACCATCCCGTACGGGAGCCGTGTCGGAAGAAGGGGTGCACACACGGGTTTCATCAAAAGTGTTCCGCGCGCGCCCAACGCACGCGCGGGCCTGCCCGTAATTCAAATGAGGGTCTCACAACCAATTGGTCAAAACGACTGCGGCACACTACCAATTGTGTTTATTTGCCAAAAAAGGCATCCGGTGGTAAAATGCGACGCTTGTCGGACATGCCGTCCGGCGCAAATTTGTTTTTTCATTTGGAAAACGACGTCCACGGACGGTCGTTTTCTTCACATTGTTCTTCGTCAAGCCAGGTCGTCCCGCCCGGACGTCCTTATGGAAACCACCTTCCGCCCGGATTTACAATCCCGCGCAGAAGCACCGGGAGCTTTTCCGTGCTCCCTCCTTCGGTTCCCCCTTGTGTGCTTGACAACGCCTGATCCCCGCGCATCCTTCGTCCGGATTGTCACCCGGCGCTGCTGCGCGGCGTCGCCCGAGATCCTCCTTCCGGCGGCGCGGATTGAGGACGACAACGAACCGCACCTCTCACACACCCCGGGTTCGATCGTCCGCGGACGAAGCACGTCCGCCCCCGCGCTTCACTGATTCCGGCCCTTGGCAGGCCGGCCCACCGGAGGGACGTCCGCCTCTTTTTCCGACCGGCGCGGTCCCGACCCGCCGGCGCCCCGGTCC
>CAJMRV010000246.1 GCA_905215795.1 uncultured bacterium
TCGACCAGTTCTTTGTATTGAATGTATAGCCCAGTGACACATTAAGCGTGGCGAGAAGGTACGGGTTGAAGTTGAGCGAGGGGTTCCCGAGAAGGTGCAGGTCCGGGAGCGAGACGCGCAGGAAGCGCGCGTTCTCGGCGATCGAACCGCCCGTCATCATCGTCTTGAGGGCGGCGCCGTGCTCGACCTTGGCGGCGGCGAGCGCCTGCTTGACGTCCGACTCGATCGTGGTGCCGATCGCGTAGTAGGTCTTGTTGATCTGCAGCTCGAGCGTGCCTCCCTCGCCATTCATCACGTCGCGCGTGAAGTTCCTCGGGATGACGAGCGTGCCGTAGGTGGTCCCCTCGGAGAGGGCCTTCTCGGCGCTCATGCGGTCGTCATAGCCCACCCAGGCGATCGAGGGGAGCGCGTCGAGGCGCTGGACCACCTCGAGCGAGTTCTTCGCGCCGTCGAGGTTGACGAGGCCCACGGGGATGTCCCGCATGAGGCCCGTGCCGAAGCTGTTGGCGACGAACCAGAACCAGAAGAGCGGCAAGAGGAGCGCCGTCACCCATTCCCAGGGACGGCGCGGGATGCCGCGCACTTCGAAGAGGATCGCCCGCCAGAGCGTGTGAAACCAGATGCGCATGGGAGGCTTACCGCTCCACGATGACGCTCATGCCCGGACGCAGGCCCTCGACGGGGGCCGTGGCGCGGGCGCGGACCTCGAAGGTCCTCAGGTCGTAGCCGGTGTTCTGACGGGTGGCGCGCCACGTGGCGTACTCGCCGCGCGGGTTGATCCAGTCGATGCGGAACTCCACTTCGCGGTCGAGGGCGGGGACGCGGCCCTTGAGGGTGCCGCCCATCTTGAAGCCCTTGAGTTCGTCCTCGCGCACGTTGAAGCTCACCCAGACGTCCTTGAGGTCGGTGACGAGCACGATCGGGAAGCCCGCGGGAACGACTTCACCCGCGTCCATGACGATGCGGGTCACTTCGCCCTCGACGGGGCTCACGACGCGGGCCTCGCGCACGAGGCTCTCGACCATCTCGACGCCGCTCCTGGCCTGCTGGACGAGGGCCTTGGCGGCTTCCTTGTCCTCGATGCGGGCGCCCTCGTCGAGGGCGGAGACCTTGGCGGAGGCGGCGGCCACGAGTTCACGGGCGGCCTGGTACTTGGCCTTCACCTCGTCGAACTGCTGGGCGGCGATCAGGCCTTCCTTGTAGAGGGCCTCGAGACGCTGGTAGGAGCTCCTGGCGAAGTTGAACCCGGCCTTGGCGCGGGCGAGGTCCGCACGGGCGGCCTCCTTCTCCTGGATGCGCGCGCCGTTCATCGCCATCTCCTCCTTGGCCTTGGCGGCGGCCTCCTGGGCCTTCACGGCGCCGAGCTTGGCGTCGATCTCGGGGAGGCTCAGTTCGGCGACGACGTCGCCGGGCTTGACCTGGGCGCCCTCCGTGACGAGCACGTTCAAGACGCGGCCCGGCACCTTGCTCGCCACCGAGATGGTCTTGGCGTCGACCATGCCCTGGAGCGGGACGGGGGCGGGGTTGGAGGCCTTCCAGGCGCCCCAGCCCACGAAGACGGCGAGGGCGAGGAGCAGGACGCCGCCCACGAGGGCGGGCGCGGCGGACGGACGGTTTTGTTTGTTTTCTTGAGTCATACGGATTCAGCGGTGTGAAGTCGAGGACTGAGACGGTGGAGCACTCTGGCCGTCGGGTCTTGAAGTCCTTCTGTTGTCTGGAAGGTTAACGT
>CAJMRV010000247.1 GCA_905215795.1 uncultured bacterium
CGATGCGGCCGAAGGTCACGATGTCGGCCTGGGCGTTGCCGCCGAGGCGGTTGCCGCCGTGGACGCCGCCGGTGACTTCACCCGCCGCGTAGAGGCCCTTGATCACGCCGTTGGCGCCGACCACTTCAGCCTTGGTGTTGATCTTGATGCCGCCCATCGTGTGGTGCACGGCCGGGGCGATGCGGATCGCGTAGAACGGACCCGTCGTGAGGTCGAACGGCATGTCGGCGCGGCCGAACGCGTCCTTGCCCGCCTTCTTGCCGTCGTCATAGGTCTTGACCGTGGCTTCGAGCACCTCGGGCTTCATGTCGAGCTTCTTGGCGAGATCCGCGATCGTCTCGGCGGAGACGCAGTACGGAGCCTTGATGTACTTGTTCGTCGCCTTCAGGGACTTCTGCATCTGAGCGTCGAAGAAGAGGTAGGCCGACTTCGTGGGCTGCTTGAGGATGGCGGCGGAGACCGCGTCGCGGGTGCCCAGTTCGTTGTAGAAGCGCTTGCCCTCCGTGTTCACGAGGATCGCACCGTTGCCGCGCACGGCCTCGGTGATCAGCGTGCCGGCGCCCGGGACGACCGTCGGGTGGATCTGGATCTGGTTCATGTCGACCGTCTTGGCGCCGAGCTTTTCAGCCAGGGTGATGCCTTCACCCAGGGCGCCCGGCTGGTTGGTCGTGATCATGCCCTCGTAGTCGGGGCGGTACTTGACGACCATGGCCTGGTTCGCACCGAAGCCGCCCGCCGCGTCGATCACGGCCGGGGCGTTGACGATGAACTCCTCCTTGGACTTGTTGTCGCGGACCTTCAGGCTGGTGACGACGCCCGCCTTGTCGGTGACGATGCCGGTGACGGTCGTGTTGGCGAGGATCTTGATGTGGTCGGCGCGGGCCTTGGCCGCGTTGGTGAGCGTCTTCATGACTTCAGGGCCGACCGCGGCGCCGCCCGTCGGACGGTGGGCGCGCTTGTTCGTGGCGCCGCCGAGGAAGCCGACGTCGCGGAAGTCGCCGCCCAGGGCGAGCAGCCATTCAACCGACTTCGGGGCGTTCTCGACGAGCGTCTTGACGAGGGCCGGGTCGTTGAGCATGTGGCCGCCCTTCATCGTGTCGTCGTAGTGGGTCTGGATCGAATCCTTGATGCCGTGCATGGCCTGGACCGAGGTTTCCGCGGCGTTGAGGCCGCCCGTGGCGAACTTCGTGTTGCCGCCGAGCATGGGCATCTTCTCGAGGACGACGACGTTCGAGCCGAGGTTGGCGGCTTCGACGGCGGCCGAGAGGCCGGCGCCGCCCGCGCCGATCACGGCGATGTCGGCATCGATGTTCTCATGGGCCTGGACGGCGCCGAAGGCGGCCGCGACGGCCAGTGTGACGAATAATTTCTTCATAAGAAGCAAACTCCTTTGCATTGGTTGTGGAAAACGGCGGATTTTGCTGTGCCGCAGCGTTTCCTGGTGTGGTCGGCAGCAATGTGGCGAATATGTCGCAAGTGATTGCTGCATGTCGTGGAGTTTAGTACCGTCACAAGCGGGATGCATCCCGCGAAGCAGTTGAAGATGTGAATGTTTGTTGAATGATTTCTTTTCAGGGCGTCTTGACAATTGCGTGGCGGGCACGCAAAAAAAGCCCGGAGCCTTTGAACCGGATCGGTTCAGGGAGGTGTCCGGGCTTTCAAAAGGGGAGTCCCCCTGCATGCGGGCCTTGACCCGCACGCAGGGAGTCCACTCTGTCGA
>CAJMRV010000248.1 GCA_905215795.1 uncultured bacterium
CGATGCGGCCGAAGGTCACGATGTCGGCCTGGGCGTTGCCGCCGAGGCGGTTGCCACCGTGCACGCCGCCGGTGACTTCGCCCGCGGCATACAGGCCCTTGATCACGCCCTTGGCGCCGATCACTTCAGCCTTGGAGTTGATCTTCACGCCGCCCATCGTGTGGTGCACGGCCGGGGCGATGCGGATCGCGTAGAAGGGGCCGGTCGTGAGGTCGAGCGGCATGTCGGCGCGGCCGAATTCGTCCTTGCCGGCCTTCCTGCCCGCGTCGTAGGCCTTGATCGTGGCTTCGAGCACTTCGGGCTTGATCTCGAGCTTCGTGGCGAGCTCGGCGATCGTTTCGCCGGAGACGCAGTACGGAGCCTTGATGTACTTGTTGGTGGCCTTCAGGGACTTCTGCATTTCAGAGTCGAAGAAGAGGAAGGCGGACTGCGTGGGCTGCTTGAGGATGGCGGCCGAGACGGCGTCGCGGGTGCTGATCTCGTTGTAGAAGCGCTTGCCCTCGGTGTTGATGAGGATGGCGCCGTTGCCGCGGACGGCTTCGGTGATCAGGGAGCCGGCGCCGGGGACGACGGTCGGGTGGATCTGGATCTGGGCCATGTCGACGGTCTTGGCGCCGAGCTTTTCAACGAGCGAGATGCCTTCGCCCTGGGCGCCCGGCTGGTTCGTCGTGATCATGCCCTTGTAGTCGGGGCGGTACTTGACGACCATGGCCTGGTTGGCGCCGAAGCCGCCGGCGGCGTCCACGACGGCCGGGGCGTTGACGACGTACTCTTCCTTGGACTTGTTGTCACGGACCTTCAGGCCGGTGACGGCGCCCGACTTGTTGGTGATGATGCCGGTGACGGTCGTGTTGGCGAGGATCGTGATGTTGTCCTTGCGCTCCTTGGCGGCGCGCACGAGCGTCTTCATGACTTCAGGACCGACGGCGGCGCCGCCCGTGGGACGGTGGGCGCGCTTGTTCGTGGCGCCGCCCATCATGCCGACGTCGCGGAAGTCGCCGCCGAGGGCGAGGAGCCATTCGACGGAGTTGCCGGCGTTCTCGACGAGCGTCTTGACGAGTTCGGGGTCGTTGAGGTTGTGACCGCCCTTCATCGTGTCTTCGAAGTGGGTCTTGATCGAGTCCTTGATGCCGTGCATGGCCTGGACGGACGTTTCAGCGGCGTTGAGGCCGCCCGTGGCGAACTTCGTGTTGCCGCCGAGCATCGGCATCTTTTCGAGGACGACGACGTGGGCGCCGAGGTTGGCGGCCTCGACGGCGGCCGAGAGACCGGCACCGCCGGCGCCGATCACGGCGATGTCGGTGTCGATGTTTTCATGAGCCTGGGCGGCGCCGATGGCGGCCGTGACGGCGAGGGCGACGAACAATTTCTTCATTTATTGGACCTCTAGTCGTGTTTGATTCCACCGCGTCAATGACCTCGCGGCGGGGGGATTCAATAAGTACCACCGAATAGGTATGTCGGCAGGACTTCACGGGTCATAGTGTAAACCCTGAGAAGCGTTAAGAAAAGGGTGAAAAACCCATTTGAATCAATGTCAATGAAATTTCCACAACTTTTTGGTATCCCCTCCGAGGGGTCCCCGGTGGCTTGATGCATACCCTTTTAGGTATAGGGGTTAACGCCTAAAACTCTGACAAAAAAGAAGATTGTCCGTAATCGAGTAGAGGGGAGCACTCTCGGTGCTCCTCCCCTCTCACACCACCAACCG
>CAJMRV010000249.1 GCA_905215795.1 uncultured bacterium
TTGAGATCAATGTCTGCAAGACAAAGAAGCTGACCAATACTCGTTCCTCCAGTGCCCTTCCTTTCGGGACGCTCACGGTAGGGCGTGTCGAAGATCGGATCGCGGTAGCGGTGGGAGGGCGGCACGTAGGCGCGTGCACGCTCGCGGGCGAGCTTGACGTCCTCGGGCGTGTCCTCGCGGTCGCGCTCCCTGTCGCGTCCGCCCTGCTGGCGGCGGGACTGGTTGCGGGCGCCCTTGGACATGGGACGCAGCGGCTGGACGTCGAACTTCTGCTTGGTGAGCTTCTCGATCTCGCCGATGTTCTTCTCGTCGTGCTTGGTCGAGAGCATGATCGCCAAACCGTGCAGGCCGGCGCGGCCGGTTCGGCCGATGCGGTGCACGTAGTCCTCGGCGCAGAAGGGCACGTCGTAGTTGATCACGACGGGGAGCTCCTTGATGTCGAGGCCGCGCGCGGCGACGTCGGTGGCGACGAGCACGTGGATCGCGCCGTTTTTGAAGCCCTCGAGGGCGAGCTGGCGCTCCTCCTGGCTCTTGTCGCCGTGGATGGCGTCGGCGTTGATGCCGACGCGTTCGAGCGTGCGCGTGAGGTGGCGGCAGGTGATCTTCGCGTTCACGAAGACGATGACCTGCTTCATGGCGCCGCCGTCTTCACCGCGGTTCTTGAGGATGTCGATCAGGACGTCGGTCTTCTCACGGTCCTCGACGCGGTAGACCTCCTGGGTGATGTTCTCGGAGGTCTGGTTCTGACGCGCCACTTCGATGAGCGTCGGATTGGGCTTGAGGAACGTCTTGGCGAGCTTCTTGATCTCGTTGGAGAACGTGGCCGAGAAGAGCAGGCTCTGGCGGCCTTCGGGAAGCTGCTTCAGGATTCGGGAGATGTCGGGCAGGAACCCCATGTCGAGCATGCGGTTGGCCTCGTCGAGGACGACGATCTCGACCTGGTTGAGGTTCGTGTTGCGGCCCTCGAGGTGGTCGAGCAGACGGCCCGGACAGGCCGTGAGGATCTCGACGCCGTCGCGGAGCATCTGGCTCTGGGGACGGATGTCGACGCCGCCGTACACGACGCCGAGGCGCAGCGGGGTCTCCGCGGCGTACTCCTGCAGGTTCTCGTTGACCTGGTCGGCGAGTTCGCGGGTGGGCGTGAGGATGAGGGCGCGCACGGGATGCCTGGCAGGCGAGTGCGACTTGTTGGCCTTCGGGAGAAGGCGCTGGATGAGCGGAAGGCCGAAGCCCGCCGTCTTGCCCGTTCCGGTCTGAGCAGCTCCCATGACGTCGCCGCCCTTGAGGACCACGGGGATGGCCTTCTCCTGGATGGGCGTGGGCGTCTTGAAACCGATTTTATCGATGGCCGACAAAATCAAGGGGTCTAAATGGAAGTCTGAAAAGCTGGACATTAAGTGTTGTTCCCTCTTTCAACTCGGAGACAATGAGCCCCACGCATGACGGGAAAGCGCGGAAACGGGAGGCGGCTCAACCATTCTGGAAGTTGAATAGTGATGTGAGGCTCTGTGGTGGGCCCGCTGGGACTTGAACCCAGGATCGCCGGATTATGAGTCCGGAGCCTTAACCAACTTGGCTACAGGCCCGTGAAAGCGATATTGTACAGTAAATCCTCGGGTGGAGAAAAAAATTCTTCCCGTCGGAACCCCTCTCGGGGCGGAGCCCCGGGGGTTCTCGAAAAGGCGGGGTCGCGCATGCG
>CAJMRV010000250.1 GCA_905215795.1 uncultured bacterium
GGCGGCCGCCTCGAGCTCTTCGTCGGGGAGGACGCGTGAGAGGGAGACCCATTCGCCGAGCGTGGCGAGGACCTTTTCAGGCGCTTCCTCGCCCATGAAGTTCGTGCGCGTGAGGACGTCGGCGAGTTCGACGAGCGTCTCGCGTCCGGCGAGGCTCACGAGCTCTCCGTTTCTGACCGCCTCGAGGAGGGCCTTTCCGTGGGGGTCGTGCCACCACAGGAGGTCGAGCACGATGTTGGTGTCGATCACGGCGCCGCGCACGAGGTCGGCCTCCGAGGGGGCCTTGCCCTCCCGGTTGATGAGCTCGAGTGCGGCGGAGGCGAGTTCGGGGGTGAGAGCCATGGTGTTGTCGTCCGTATTCGTGTGGGTGTCAAACGAAACGAGCGGTCCTCCCCTTCCTGGGGGAAGCCGCTCGTCGTCGGGTGCCGGGGCGCAGGGGCGCCCCGATTGGGTTCATCAGGCCGGGATGAAGGCCTTGACGGCTTCGATCTCGGCGAGGAGTTCGAGCTTCGTCTTTTCGATGCGTGCGCGGGAGGCCTCGTCCATTTCAAGGCCGTCGACGATCTTGTAGTCGCCGTCGCCCGTGCACAGGCATGGGAAGCCGAACACGACGCCTTCGGGGATGCCGTACTGGCCTTCCGAGGGAGCGCCCATCGTGACCCAGTCGTCCTTGCCGAGGGCCCAGTCGCGCATGTGCTCGATGGCGGCGCAGGCGGCCGAACCCGCCGAGCTGGCGCCGCGGGCCTCGATGATCGCCGAGCCGCGCTTGGCGACGGTCGGGATGAACGTGCCGTCGATCCATTCCTGGTCGACGATGTCGAGGGCGGGCTTGCCGTCGACGGTGGCGAAGCGCACGTCCGGGTACATCGACGGGGAGTGGTTGCCCCAGACGGCCACGTGCTTGACGGACGTGACGGGGGCGCCCGCCTTCATGGCGAGCTGTGCGATCGAGCGGTTCTGGTCGAGGCGGAGCAGCGCCGAGAAGTTCTTCGGAGAAAGGTCCGGAGCGTTCTTCATAGCGATGTAGGCGTTCGTGTTGCAGGGGTTGCCGACGACGAGGACCTTCACGTCGCGGGAGGCCACCTCGTTGAGGATGCGGCCCTGCTGCTGGAAGATCTGGGCGTTGGCCTGCAGGAGGTCGGAACGCTCCATGCCGGGGCCGCGCGGACGGGCGCCGATCAGGAGGGCGTATTCGGCGTCGCGGAAGGCCTCGCGCACGTCGGGCGTGGACTTCACGGAGGCGAGCAGCGGGAACGCGCAGTCGGCGATCTCCATCATGACGCCCTTCATCGCGGACTGGCTCTGCGGGTTCTCGCGCTCAAGGAGCGTGAGGTGGATGGGCTGGTCGTGACCGAACATGGCGCCCGAGCAGATGCGGAAGAGCGATGCGTAGCCGATCTGGCCGGCCGGGCCGGTGATGCAGACGTGAACAGGTTTTTTCATGATCTTTCTTTTCAAATGGCCGCGCGGGGTTCCCCGGTGCCGGTTCGATCCCCTTCATGGAAACGGTCAAAACGTTTTGTTTCCTTTTCGGAGGGGGTACCGGCGGGAACCGTCCCGCGGCTTGTTGTAGCTTCTTTTTTTGTACGCCAAAGTATAGCAACTCCGGGCCCGTTCCAACGTCGGGAAAACTACGACGAAAGGCGTAGCCGCGCGCCCTGAGCCCCGCCGCACAAGGG
>CAJMRV010000251.1 GCA_905215795.1 uncultured bacterium
CTTTCCCATAAAAAGTGGTCCTCAATTCTTTGTCCAAGAATTGGGGACCACTTCAATTCGCGGAGGCGGGCGTGATTTTTTCCGGCTTTGCGCCGGAATGCGAAAAGCGCCGCTTCGTTGGAAGCGGCGCCTTCGGTTCAACGTATATCAGACGTCGAAATTACTTGACGCGGTTGCGGTACTCGTCCGTGCGCGTGTCGATTTCGATCTTGTCGCCCGTGTTGACGAAGGCGGGGACGGAGATTTCGAAGTCGGTGGCGAGGCGGGCGGGCTTCATGACCTTGCCGGAGGTGTCGCCCTTGACGGCGGGTTCCGTGTAGACCACTTCGCGGACGAGGATCGTCGGGAGCTCGATGGAGATCGGGCGGCCTTCGTAGAACGTGCATTCAGCGGTCATGCCGTCCTCGAGGTACTTGAGGGCGTCGGCCATGACTTCCGTGTCGAGCTCGTACTGGTTGTACTCGTCGTCCATCCAGACGTAGTGCGGATCGGCGAAGTAGGAGTAGGTGACTTCCTTGCGTTCGAGGATGAGGTCTTCGAACTTGTCGTCAGCGCGGAAGACGGTTTCCGTCATCTGGTTCGTCAGAAGGTTCTTCATCTTCATCTTGACGGTGGAGGCGCCGCGGCCACCCTTGGAGTATTCAGACTTGATCACGACCATGGGATCGTTGCCGACCATGAAGACGTTGCCAAGACGCAGTTCCTGAGCTGTTTTCATTTGTATCTTGTTCCTAACTGGAGATTTCAAGGTAACTTCGTCGACCCTTCCGCCCGAAAGCGAAGTCCGCACGAAGGGGTCTTTTAACGTTGACCCAAAATCCGAGTTGCCCATTTTAGCAAAAAAATCAACGAACCGCCCGCCGTTGACGCGTTCCACGCGGAGTGCCGTGGAAGAGGGCTGAAACGCATAAAAAAACGGACGTCGTCACCGGCCATGTACGGTCATGGCCCCGGATCGACGTCCGTTCCGCATGGGCGGTGCGGAGAATTCCTTTTCCAAGGTCCTCAGGCCGCCTTCGTCCTCAGGCGCAGGCCCCTCAGGCTCCTGACGACCCCGCGTCCGCCGAGCCCGGCGGCGTCGACGTTGCGCACGGGCTTGTGCACGGGGGTGTCGCCGTAGGTGGCGCCGTCCTCGTCGACGTGGGGACGCGTGGAGGCGGCCGGAGCGGCGCCCGCCTCCTCCTGGATCTGCTGCCAGCGGGAGATGATGCGGTCCACGAGGTCGCCCCTCGCGAAGAGCGTATGCTGCCAGCGGCGCATCGCCTCGGCCCAGACGGGCAGTTCATCGACCCACGCGACGAACGACTCGGGCGTCATCGTGCCCATCACCCAGCTCTCGAGGAAGGCGCGCCAACGCTCGTACTCCTCGGGACGCGCGAAGTAGGGCGCGAGGCGGGCGAGCCAGGCGCGCAGCTTCACGTGGTGGGCGAGGTCCTCGGTGGGGTAGATGCTCCAGACGAGCGGGAGCGCGTTGAGCTGCGCCCTCACGAAGCTGTCCTCGCCACGGACCCAGACGACGTCGGCGAGCTTGATCATCTTGTCGAACTCGCCCTGGGTGACGAAGGGCATCATCTTGACGGCGAGGCCTTCGGTCTTCCCGCCCAGCTCGGCGAGGAGCTTCTCGCCCGCCTTGCCGGGCGCGAGCATGACGTTGACCTTCCTCGTCGCGGCGAGCGCCT
>CAJMRV010000252.1 GCA_905215795.1 uncultured bacterium
GGTCCTCGCTCTCCTCGAAATGGTCGCTCCGGATGGATTCCCGGCGGATGCCTCGCCCGTGGAGCGCCGCTCGGCAATCGCTCCGCAGCCCCCGCGTTCGCAGGGCGCCGTGGTGCTCTCCCCCGTCGATCCCGTTCCTCCTCTCGAACCCGTCTCCGATAATCCCGCTGAGGGTTTCGGACGCTTTACGGAACCCCTCCAGAGGATCCCCGTGTTCGAACGTCTGGTCTACGCGTGGCAGCTCCACGCACGTGGAAAAGGTTCCGCCAAGGAGCTCAAGGTGCTCGCGAAGAGCTGCGGCCTTCCGGGGCGCCGGATCAACCCCGTCATCCAGAAGGACGGCCGCGAGGTGGTGCTGCGTCTGAGGGCCCCGGGCGAGATGACCGACTCGGCCTTCTGGAAGACGTTTGCGCTGCACATGGCCGCCCGTGCGGGCATCCAGTGCGTCAAGTCCGAAGTGATGCGCTCGCAGGGCGACACGGTCTCCGTTTCCGAGCGGTTCGACCGCAGGAAGTCCGACCAGAGCCCGCGCTTCGCGCTCTCCGCGACGTCGCTCGCCACGCGCCGCCTCAATGCGGGGCGTCCCGGCCCCGTCTCCTACCTCGGCATGGCCGACATCCTGAACCGCGAGGGAGCCGCCCCCAAGGCCGACCTCTCGGAGATGTTCTCGAGGATCCTCTACACGACGATCGTCGGGAGCGGCCGTGACACGCCCGACCGCTGGCAGTTCCTCCGAACCGAGCTCGGTTGGCGCCTCGCTCCGGCGCACTCGCTTGAATGGGCGAGCCCGGACATGATGTCGATGCGCCCCTCGATCACGCTCGACGGACGCCGTCCCGTCACCTCCGCCGAGAGCCTCGTCCTTTACGCGCCCTACTTCGCGCTCACGCCCTCCGAGGCGAAGCTCATGCTCGCCGACATGCTCAGGCGCCTCTCCCAGTGGGAGACCTTCGCCATCGAGGAGGAGGCCGACCCCAACGACATGGCGCTCATGGGACGCGTCTTCGAGCAGTACTGAGTCCACGAAGGTCCACAAAAACCGGGATTCCCGCTCCGATGAAGGATAAAGGGGCTCCGGAGAAGTGATTCTCCGGAGCCCCTTGAGACCCGGTCAGATCAAGTCCTGTATGCCTCAGGCGGCCACGTCGGCGTTCTCGACGGGTTCGCCGTCGGGACCGAGGATCGTGCCGTCGGGTGTCTTGATGAGGTTCACCTCGTCGTCCCACTGGCGGCCGAGCTGGCCCATCCTGCGGCCGCGTCGCGGCTGATCGTCGGGTTCGGCGCAATAGGGAGCCTCCATCGACTTGGAGAACTCGGCCTCCCAGACGTGTTCGGGTTCGTCGGGGGCGCGCTTCAAGCACGCGCGGGCGAGCTCCTCGGCCGTGAAGGCGGTGCCGGGACCGCCCAGGGCGAGGTTGAGCCCGAGCATGTCGAGCACCTGGAACACCTTGTCGAGCTGGAGGGTGGGCTTGCCGTTCTCCAGTTCGATGAAGAACCTGCGGCCCACGCCGCAGCAGATGGCCGCTTCGGTCTGGTTCATGTCCAGGCGCAGGCGCGCCAGGCGCACGAGCGCACCGAGCTCACGGGAGGTCCGGACCACCACGCGCTTGGTGCGCGCCGGTCGTCCGCCGCGGCGGCGGGTTTTCTTCTGGGAGGGTTTTTCTTCGGAGGTCGCC
>CAJMRV010000253.1 GCA_905215795.1 uncultured bacterium
GAGCGGCGTCTCTTCGGGGAGGTAGTCCGACAGGGCCGAGGTCGCCTCGAAGAAGAGCGGCAGGTAGTACTCGATCCCGGGCGGGAGGATGCCCTGGTTGACGTCGCGGTAGATGAGGCTCTTGGTGGGGTCGCCCTGGAAGACCGTGCGCCAGCGCTGGCGGAATTGGGCGAGGTCCTCGGCCGTGACCGGGAACTCGTGGCCCGGCAGGAGGCGGATCTCGTCGACCGGCTCCATCGAGCGCTGCGTGTCCACGTCGAACCAGCGGATCGTCTCGATTTCGTCGTCGAAGAGGTCCAGGCGGAAGGGACGCTCGGAGCCCATCGGGAAGACGTCCACGATCTCGCCCCTCACGGAGAACTCGCCCGGTGCGAGCACCTGCTTGACGTTCGAGTAGCCCGCGTTGACGAGGTGCCCCTTGAGGGTTTCGATGTCGACGCGGTCGCCGGGCTTGAAGAAGAAGGTGTGTGCGGCCACGTACTCGACCGGCGCGAGGCGCTGGGCGGCCGTGATCGTCGTGGCGAGGACGACTTCGGGTCCCTCGATCACCTTGGAGCTCAGACGATAGAGCGTTTCAAGGCGCTCGGAGACGATCGACTCCTGGGGGCTCAGCACGTCGTAGGGGAGCGTCTCCCAGTCGGGGAGCGTGCTCACCCGCACCTCGGGCGTGAACCAGGGGATCTCCTGGGCGAGGCGCGTGATCTCGCTCGGGTCGGCCGCGATGACGACGAGGCGGTGCTTGTCTTCGAAGGCCCGGAGCGCGAGTGCGCCGTAGACGAGTGCGTCGGGCGTCCTCGGGGGCGTGCGGAGCGTGTACTTGGGAAGGTGCGCCTTGGTCTCGAGGGCGTCTTGGAGCGAGCTTATCGTGCTCGATTCGATCGGATGGGCCATAACCTTTCAACAGCAGGGGTGACTAGCGTTTCACTAGTATACAACGCTCCGCCGGAGGCCCTTCGGCCTGGAAAACCGGGCCTTCCCAAGGGGATGCCTGAACGGACTCGTGCCCCCGTTCCACTGGGGAACGAGGGCACGATCGGGGTTCAACTTGCGCCGGAGGGACCGGCGGGATGAACTCGGTTAGAAGCGGTACTGGACCTGGGCGCCGAGGAGGATGCCGTCGAGCTTTTCGAACCTGCCGATTTGAGCACCCTTGTCGTCGTAGATGCCGCGTTCACCCACGCCGCGCACGTAGGCGGCGGAGAAGTCGGTCTTCAGGTTCTTCGTGAACTTGTAGGACGCGCCGGCGGTGAGCCAGACACGGTCCGCGTCAGGGATCGCACCGGAACGGGTCACGGGGTTCTTGATCACGCCGCTTTCATAGCCGATACCGCCGCGGACGGTGAGCTTGTCGTTGATGTGGGCGTCAAGACCGGTCGAGACGAACCACGTGTCACGCCACTCGGTGGGCTGCTGATGCTTGAAGTTCAGGTCGGTGAGCTCGAGGTCGAGCGACTTGAAGGTGGACCAGCGAGACCAACGGACCATGCCGCTCCAGGTGTACGTGGGGTTGATGTCCCAGCTTGCCGAGAGCATGGCCCAGGCCGGAGCATCCATGGCGATCGAGGCGTTGGTGGAGCCCGTCTTGAGGAAGTCAAACAGGCCGATGATCAGTGCTGTCATTTCTGGAAA
>CAJMRV010000254.1 GCA_905215795.1 uncultured bacterium
TCAAGACCGTGGCCGTGATGGACAAGGAGGCGCGCATGACCGCGCCCGGCTTCGGAGCGCTCATCAACGGGACCACGCTCACGACGAGCGTGGAGCCCCAGCACCTCTACGGACTCACCTTCGCGGTGTGGCTCCCCGTCTCGCTCGGCGTGCCGTTCGCCGCCGAACGCGTCCGGTTCACGGAGATGCTCACGGGCATGGAGGGCCCCGTCTCGCTGATCACGACGCCCACGTTCATGCGCTGGCTCGACGAGACGCTCGAGGCCCCCGACATCGTGTTCGCGCTCTCCTCGGGAGGACGCCTCCTGCCCGGGGACCTGGCGCGCTTCCGCCTCTACTCCGACGCACCCGTCCACGAGATCTACGGGAGCACGGAGACGGGCGCCGTGGCCACGCGCTCCCATGGGGACGCGCTCGAGGAGGCCTGGCGTCTGCTGCCCGGCGCTTCGCTCACCGCCGCGGACGACCTCTGGCACCTCGACTCCCCGATCGTCCCCGAGGGCGGTCTCGACCTGGAGGACCGCCTGGAGATGCTCGGCTCCGACGGCTTCCGGCTGCTCGGACGACGCGACCGCATCGCCAAGATCGGCGAGGTGCGCATCAGCCTGGGCGAAATCGAACGGGCGCTCGCCTCGGAGCTCGGCTTCGAGGGACGGGCCTTCGTCGTCACCACGGGCGGACGCGAGTCGATCGGCGTGGTCGTCTCGCTCGAGGACTCCCCCGGATTCGAGCGCGCCTCGACGCGCGCCTACCGCACGCGCCTCTCGCGGCTCCTCGAGCCGCTTTCGCTCCCGAGGTTCTGGCGCACCGTGCCCCGCTGGCCGTACAACGCCCAGGGCAAGCTCCAGACCCGCGTATTGATGGAACTGTTTGAAGATGAACATCGTTGACATGGCCGAGGTCCTCGTATCCAACGGGGACGCCTTCGAGGCCCGCATCACCCTCGGGGAGGACCTCCCCGAGTTCCGCGGACACTTCCCCGTCAGGTCGATCCTGCCCGGGGTCGTCCAGCTCGGCTGGGTGAGGCGCCTCGCCTCCGCCTGGCTCGGACGGCGGCTTCGCATGGCGGGCGTCCCCCAGATGAAGTTCACGCTCCCGCTCGTGCCGGGCGACAACACCGTCGTGCGCCTCACGGCCAAGGAGAAGGACGGGGGCGTGCTCGTCTCCTTCACCTACGACGTGGAGAGGAAGGGTGCCGTTGAAACGGCGAGCCGAGGCAGGGTGCTCCTATGCGAATGAACGCACGCCCCTGGCGGGGCCTCGTCCTGATCCCCTGCTACAACCACGGCTCGACGCTCGCCACCGTGATCGAGGGCGTGCGTCCGCTCGGACTCCCCGTTCTCGTCGTCGACGACGGGAGCGATGAGGAAACACGCCTCGCCGTCGACCGCGCGGCTGATCCCGACAACGGGGTCCACGTCCTGCACCTCCCGGAGAACGGAGGCAAGGGCGCGGCCTGCATGGCGGGCTTCCGGTGGGCCCACGAACACGGCTTCACCCACGCCCTCCAGGTCGACGCCGACGGCCAGCACGACCTCGAGGCCGCCCGAGGGCTCCTCGCCCTCTCAAGGGAGCATCCCGAGGACCTCGTTTCGGGGCGTCCCGTCTACGACGAGAGCGTCCCCAA
>CAJMRV010000255.1 GCA_905215795.1 uncultured bacterium
CCGGAGCCCCTCCCTCATCACCATGCCGGGCGTTCTGCTTCATGCGCATCCTTCCTTCTTCTCAATTTTCTTGTACAGGTCCGTGCGTCTCCCATTTCCCATTCCAACGGGCGGCGTCCCCCGACCTTTTTCAAATGACAAGAGCGCTCCCCCTGAATGCGGAATCCTCCGGAACGCCCTCATGGCAGTCCCTTTCGGGGGCGCCCGGTTCGTTCGGACAAAATGCGGAAACGACGGAGGCGGTCATTCTAGCGGCTTGAAACCGAATGCGTCGTGAAAAACATGTAACAGCCCATGAACCGCCCGGAGCCCTTTGCGGCAGGCGGGGAAGATAACACGGCGGCTGAATTGCGTGAAATTCCGATTTTTTCTAGGCATTTTCCCCGAAGCCCTTCAATCCTCGTCACCAAAACGGGCTTCCCGCCCCAATGCGGAAAAGGAAGGTAGTAGACTGTGCGCGAACGCCGCAAGACGGGGGATCGACACCATCCATCCCGTCCCGCGGCGTTCGGTTTTTCCACCCGGCCCGTGCTCCCGCCCTCAGGGGAGACAGGCCGCAGACTCACTGAAAATCCAGGAACAGCCATGTCCACACTCGCCGGATTCTTCCGATTCGCAGAAAACCGCACGACGCTCAAGACCGAGATCGTCGCCGGGATCACCACCTTCGTCACGATGGCCTACGTCCTCGCCGTCGTCCCGAAGATCCTCTCGAGCACGGGGATCCCCCTGCCCGAAATCATCGTCCTCGTCTGCGTGGCCACCATGCTCGCCACCCTCGTGATGGGGCTCTACACCAACCGCCCGTTCGCCCTGGCCCCGGGCCTCGGCTCCGTGGCCATCGCCGCGAGCATGGTCACCACCGCGGGCTTCACCACGGGCACCATGGCGGGCACGATCTTCATCAGCGGCCTGCTCTTCATGATCGTGACGTTCTTCGGGCTGCGCGACGCCGTCGTGCGTGCCATCCCGGCCTCGCTCAAGTACGCGGTGAGCGCCTCCGTGGGTCTCTTCATCGCCTTCATCGGGGCGCGTTCCGGCCACCTCATCCACGCCGGGAAGAAAGCGCTTGAATGGGGCGACCTCGCCAGTCCCAACGCGCTCCTCTGTCTGATCGGCTTCATGCTGATCATCATCATGCGCCAGAAGAAGGTCCCCGGCGGGATCATCCTCTCGATCCTCGCGACGACCCTGATCGGCATCCCGCTCGGCGTCACGCACGTGCCCGAACACCTCTTCAGCCTGCCCTTCAGCCTGATCGACGCGGGTGCGAACCGCCTGGCCGACTTCGACCTCGCCTCGTGCCTGAACATCGCGATCGTCCCCTTCGTGATCGCGCTCTTCATCCCGGACTTCTTCTCCACCTTCGGCACGCTCCTCGGCGTGGGCGGCAAGGCGGGCTACCTCGACAAGAACGGCAACCTCCCGGGCATGGACAAGTGCTTCAACGTGGACTCCACCGCGACCGCCGTGGGCGGCCTCTTCGCGGTGCCCTGCGTGACGACCTACCTTGAAAGCTCCGCGGGCGTCGAATCGGGCGGCCGCACCGGACTCACGGCCGTCGTCGTCGCCGTGTGCTTCTTCCTCGCGCTCTTCGCCACTC
>CAJMRV010000256.1 GCA_905215795.1 uncultured bacterium
CGGACGGTGTGGGGACGGTGTCGCGGGGCTGCGCGTGGGAGCCCCTCACGATCAGCGTCCGCCCGGGACGACCGTCACGGGCTGGACGGCCTTCCTCGCGTCGGGGTTGATGAAGCCCTTGACGGCGCAGCGTTCGATCTTCAGGTACTCGGCGAGCTTGATGTCGCCCGCCTTCTCGGCGTAGTCCGCCGGGCTCTGCCCCCTGAAGGTGCACACGTCGCGGTAGGCGCCGTGGCGGAGCAGATAGACGACGGCCTTCTGCGAGGGCATCCTCGCGGCCATCATGAGCGGCGTGACGCCCGCGTCGGTCTGGGCGTTCACGTTGGCGCCGAGTTTGACGAGCTTGTCCATCATCTCGACGTTGCCCACCGTGGCGGCGTAGTGGAGCGGCGTCCAGCCGATGTCCTTGACGGGCGAGGCGCCGCGGCGCACGAGTTCGTCCACGTCGGCCATGCTGCCCTTGAAGGCGGCGAGCATGAGCGGGGACTCTCCGTTGCGGTTCTCGAGCGTGACGCTCACCTTGGGATTGTCCAGGAGGTAGTTGACGATCTTCGGGGCGTCGACGCGGTAGGCGAGCGTGAGCGCGGTGTCGCCGTTGGGGGCCATGTACTTGTTGGGGTCGGCGCCGAGTTCGATGGCGGTCTTCACCTTCTCGAGGTTGTGGTTCATGATGCCGATGCGGAGCATCTCCGCGGGCGGCATCGAGGCGCCGTCGAACGGACCGGCGTGGACGGCGGCGACGGCGGTGAGCGCGAGGCCGGCGAGCAGGGTCTTGATCTTGGTGTTCATGGGTCGTTGGTTCCTCTCGGGCCGTCTGCGGGGGGAGTTCGTCCTCCCCGCCGGGCCGGCCTGGGTTGTGGGGGCTTCTCCGCGCCGGCTCAGAAGTCGAGGTGGAAAAGCGCTCGGGCGTTTTCGCCCGTCTGTTCGATCACGTCGGCCGCCTTCAATCCCCTCAGGTCCGCGTGGCACTGGGCGATCTCGCGCACCATCACGGGTTCGCAGCGCTTGCCGCGGAAGGGAACGGGGGCCATGTAGGGACAGTCCGTCTCAAGGAGGAGGCGTTCGAGCGGGACCGCGCGGGAGATCTCACGGAGTTCGTCGTTGCGCTTGAACGTGATCGAGCCCGTGAAGCTCACGTGCCCGCCGATTTCGACCGTCCTCAGGGCGTCCTCAAGCGAGCCCGAGAAGCAGTGCATCACGAAGCCCACTTCGCCGGCGTCGTGCCGGGCGAGGATCTCGAGGGCCTCCGTTTCGGCGTCGCGCGCGTGGATGACGAGGGGCTTGCCGAGGATCTTCGCCGCCTCGATGTGGCGGATGAAGCGCTCGGTCTGCCAGAGCGGCTTGTCCTTGCACCAATAATAATCGAGTCCGGTCTCGCCCACGGCCACCATCGAGGGGGCCGAGTTGATGCGGACGATCTCCTCGACGGAGGGTTCCTCCTCCGCGGGGACGGCGTACTCGGGATGGAGCGCCCAGGCCCCGACGAGGAACCCCGGGTTTTCTTCAAGGAGCGGCGTCGTCCTCTCGAGGTCGGCCTTGTCGCAGGCGACGACGAGCGCGCCGAGCATGCCCGCCT
>CAJMRV010000257.1 GCA_905215795.1 uncultured bacterium
CTCCATCGTGGTGGGTCTGAATATGCTCAAGGAGGGCAAGGGCGATGCCTTTGTTCTTCCCGCGCATCAGGTCGCGGCCGCCCCCGGGGATCATGACGTCCATGAGCGAGAGGTCCAGGCCGACGCACCAGCCCCAGACGGCCGCCTCGGCCTCTTCGAGCGTGAGGTTTCGGCCGCCCGACTTCAGGGCGACGACGAGCTCGACTTCGTGGAAGAGCTCGCTTCCCGCCGGGGGCATGGGCACCTCGAGCGTCTCGTTGGGCCCGACCGGCGTGACCGTGTCGGCGCTCTTCATGAAGTAGAACGGCTCGGGAGCGCTCCCGTCGGCGCGCTTGTAATTCCTCGCCACGCCGAAGACGCGGTTGACGGGGAAGAACAGGTAGCGTTCATCCTCCACGGGAATGACCGGCTGGGCGGGCGGTGCGAACAAAAATGGCATGCTGTCTCCTGGTGGGATTTGGAAATAAGCCGCATGGGGCTATAATGACTACTCATTTTAGGCCGAACCCGCCCTTTTTTGAGACGGGACCGACGTTTTTCGGAAACAACAACCAGACATACCAATGACTCAACCCAATTCGCACCGCGAGTCCCTGAGCTCGATCAGTCAACGCCGCATCCAGACCGTAAAGACCAAGGGGATCTACGTTCTGCCCAACGCGTTCACCGCCGCGGCCCTCTTCGCTGCGTTCTACGGCATCATCGCCGCGATGAACAGCGATTTCGTGACCGCCGCGATCTCCATCTTCTTCTCCATGCTCTTCGACGGAATGGACGGCCGCGTGGCGCGCCTCACCCACACCCAGTCCGAGTTCGGCGTGCAGATGGACTCCCTCGCCGACGCCGTGAGCTTCGGCGTGGCCCCGGGCCTGATCATGTACAAGTACAGTCTGCACGAACTCGGCAAGGTGGGCTGGGCGATCGCCTTCATCTACTGCCTGTGCGCGCTGCTCCGCCTGGCCCGCTTCAACTGCAACGTGGGCGTGGTGAGCAAGAACTTCTTCCAGGGTCTGCCCTCGCCGGCCGCCGCCGCGCTCGTCTGCGGCTTCGTCTGGCTCGGCGCCGAAGGCCACTTCCCTGAATGGCTCGCCGACTACCAGAGCACCATCGCCGCGGTGATCACGCTCTACGGCGGCCTCACCATGGTGAGCAACGCCCCGTTCTTCTCCGGCAAGAGCTACGCCGTCGTCAAGACCGTGCCCTTCTGGTTCATCGTGATCGTGAGCGCGCTCTTCGTGATCATCAGCTCGAGCCCGTCGCTCGCCATCTTCATCCTCTTCTGCATCTACGCCCTCTCGGGCTACGCCTACGGCTTCTGGTGCTGGTGGAAGGGTCGTCCCAACCCCATCCAGGCCGACATCGCCGCCTCGATCGCCGCGATGGAAAAGGAAGAGGAAGCCGCCCACTAAGGGTTGCGGCTCCCGCCTGAAGAAAGAATTGAAGCGCGGTGGATTCCACGGAATCCGCCGCGTTTTTTCATGCCCGGAATCCGGCGCTCCTCATTATCCGGAGTGTTTCCCCGAAGGAAGCTCCACCTCGTGGAGCCGGAGGCTCCGCAC
>CAJMRV010000258.1 GCA_905215795.1 uncultured bacterium
GCATGGCTCGCCGTGATGTTTTATCTCCTCAACCGCCGCCAGGACGGTTCCGTCGCGACGGCCTCGAAGACGACAAAGGACGATGCCGAACGAGCGCTCGATGCATTTTGGAATCGCCCTGACGAATCCTCTCCTTCGGACGCCGCCACCACCGCCGTCGTCGCGAATCCCGGCAACGACGTGCGCCGGCTCCTTTCCGAGGCCGTCGGGAACAGGCAGCGGTTCGAGCGGATCACCACCGCGCTCTTCCAGGGACTCGTCGACAAGGTGGCCGACGAGGAGACCGTGGATCCCCGGACCACGCTCGACGAAGGCCTCCTCAAGATCGACACACTGTTGACGGGCGCCGGCACCTCCGCGGCGTCCTTCATCAAGGAAAAGCCCGCCGTGCTTCAATGCCTCCGGAGCGCCGTGATCGAGAACCACCTCAACCGCGGCGTGCTCCCTGAGAAGGGCTTCAAGGCCGCCCGCGAGCTGCTTCCCGGTGACGAGCGCCCCCTTCCCTTCCTTCTGAGGAAAAAGGAGGTGCTCCTCTTCGCCGCCGAATCGGTCGGGATGACCGAGACGAAGACGGAGAGCCGCTACGAGGCCGGGAGCCGCGGCGTCACGCTGAGGATCGCCAAGGGCGTCTCCTACCGCGTGGGCAACGTCAAGGGGCGCCGCGTCTCCGAAGAGGTCGAGGAATACGCCGGCCGGGGACCGGTCGCCGTCACCAACGTGAACCTCTACTACGAATGCGGTGGAAAGAGCCGCCGCGTGGCGCTCGACAAGATCGTGAGCGTGAAGCGGGACGGACGCGACCTCACCTGGGTGAAGGACGCCGCGCGTCCCAAACCCGTCACCTGGACCTTCAGGTCCGAAGGCGAGGCGGCCCTCGCCGAACGCGTCATGAAGGAGGGGCCCGACCTCGAATGAGGCCCCTTTCAAAGGGGACTGGTTTCCTCCCCGGCTGACGAACGGCGTGCGCACGTGCCATACTGTCCCCGCAGGGCGGTCGATGCCGCCCGAACGAACGATTCAAGACAACCACGCCAAGGAGATGGACCATGCGGAAGACACGCGCCGTTCTCTGGGCCGTGATCGGCCTCTTCGCGGGCTACTGCCTCGCCGCCGGAATCGCCGGCCCGGAAGTCGACGGAATCACCTTCACGGGCGCCCTGGTGACGCTCGCCACCGCCTCGATCGGCGCCTTGTACGGGTACTTCGCCAAGCCCTGGATCCAGACGAAGAGCAAGCAGCGTAAAGCCGACGACGTGCTCTTCGACGCCTTCTGGCGCGAAGACGCCGTCTCCCAGGGGATCCTCTTCGGGGAGGCCGTCAAGAAAGGCGGCGCGAACGCACTCGAGGACGCCGCGATGAGCCTCGCGGAGAAGCTCTCCATGATCATCCGGAGCCCCGCCGTGACGGATCCCTACGGACCCGCCGCCGAAGGCCGCGACCGGATCGACGAGCTCCTCAAGACGAAGGGGAAGTCAATCGACGACTATCCGGGCGTCTTCAAGCTGATCGCCGAAGGG
>CAJMRV010000259.1 GCA_905215795.1 uncultured bacterium
TGGTGCCGGCGCTGGCGGTCGCGTCTAAGGACGATGCCGGGCGCGCCGCACGGCGGGCGCCCTCTCGGTGGCGCCCCTCGGGGCGCCTTGGAAACGGGGTTTGCCTGGGCGTCTTATTCGACGCGGCGCGGCTTGATCGTCTCGAGGACCGACATCATCTGTTCGACGAGGTCGAAGGTCATGTCGCGGTAAAGCGTGGCCTTTTCGGTGTCGCGCGAGAGGTAGTTCTGCTCCGAATCGTTGAGGTCGCGGATCGTCGAGAGGCGCGTCGACGGGAGGTACTCGTAACCGTCGGGCGCCACCACGCGGAAGACGATCGCCATTTCGAGGCGCTTCTCACGCACGCGGCCGGCGTCGTTGATGGTGAGGATGCTCTCGCTCCGGGTTTCGTCGACGAGCTGGAGGATCGCCTGGGCGTCCTTCTTCACGCGGACGATCTCGAGGTCGGTCTCGGCGCGCAGGCGGCGTTCGAGCCAGGAGGAGAACGACGTGTTGGGCGTCATCTCCAGGTAGATCGTCTTGAAGGGGGTCTTGTAGGCGCCGCGCAGCTTGAAGCCGCAGCCGGTCAGCAGGGAGGCGGCGCCGGCGAGGCCCGCCATGAGAATCGAACGACGTGTAGTCACGGGTGGATCATCCAATGGAAACGGTTGGAGAAAGTCATTCCATTATAGCTTAGGGGGCCTCCCGGGGACTGCTCGGAAGGCAGTGCGGGAGACTGCGCGGGGCGTGTTTCCAGGGCCCGCGGGAGACGGTTTTCTCAGGGGCGCATCAGGGAGAAGTTCACGTCGAAACGATAGGTCGACCGGATCGGGGTGCCCGCGCGCCCGGCAGGGATGAAGCGGTAGCTCCGCTTGACGGTGAGCTTGGCCGAGCGGTCGAGCCGGCTGAAGCCCGAACTCGAGACGACCCTCACCGACGAGGGGGAGCCGTCGGGCTCGACCACCACCTCGAGCGTGACCGTGCCTTCCTCGCCCTGGTTGATGGATTGCCTTGGATAGCGCGGGCGCGGGTTCTTCAGGTAGCCGCCCACGTGCGTGGCGGCCCGGTCGCCCGTGTCGGCCGCCTTGGCTATGGGGGCCGCGGCGGGATCGCCTTCACCCGGCGTTTCCGAGGCGAGGACCCCCGAGCCCGAGGACGCCGCGCCTGCGGCGGGTCCTCCCCTCGACGGAGTCCGCGGCTTTACGGAGGTCTTCATGCGCGGGGCCTTTCGGGGCTTGTCCGCGGGGGATGCGCGGGGCTTCGTTTCGGGAGCGGGCTTGGGAGTCGCTTCGGGCTTCGGTTCCGGTTCGGGGGCCGGAGCCGGCTTGGGTTCGGGTTTCGGTTCGGGTTTTTGTTCGGGTTTCGGTTCGGGTTTGGGTTCGGGTTTGGTCTCCGGCTCGGGCGGCGTTTCAGCGGCGGCCGTGGCGATCGCGTCCTCGGGCACGGGCGTGGTTTCCGGTTCGTGCTCGGGTTCAGGTTCCGCTTCAGGTTCTGTTTCAGGTTCGGCTTCCGCTTCCGGAACGGGTTCG
>CAJMRV010000260.1 GCA_905215795.1 uncultured bacterium
TGTCCGAGCTCGCCGAACGCCCCCTCGGGGCGCTCTCGGGCGGGCAGCGCCGCCGTGCGCTCATCGCCCGCGCCTTCGTCGCCTCCGAGGAATTGCTCGTCCTCGACGAACCCACGGCGGGTCTCGACACCGCCAACGCCGAGAAGCTCCTCGAGAGCCTGATCGCCTTGAACCGCTACCACCACTCCGCGATCGTCCTCGTCACCCACGACCAGGACACGCTTGAACGCCTCAAGGCCGAGGGCGTGCGCATCCTCGAGGTGAAGAGAAAGCGCCTCGTTGAAAACGACGGGCATGAACCCGCCGGGGAGGACGCACGATGACCGAGCTCTTCTCCACTCTTTCGGGCATGTTCGCCTTCGACTTCATGGAGCGCGCCTTCGTGATGGGGACGCTCGTCTCCGTGTGCGCCGCGCTCCTCGGGGTGCCGCTCGTGCTCAAGCGCTGCTCGATGATCGGCGACGGCCTCTCGCACGTCGCCTTCGGCACGCTCGCGCTTGCGATGGCGCTCAACATGCTCCCGCTCGCCGTGACGGCCCCGGTGGTGATGATCGCCGCCTTCTTCCTCCTCAAGGTGGCCGACTCCGACCTCAAGTCGGGCGACGCCGCCATCGCGATGGTCTCCGCCACGGCGCTCGCCGTGGGCATCAGCGCGGTCTCGATGAGCGAGGGGTTCAACACGGACGCCCAGAACTACCTCTTCGGCACGATCCTCGCGATGGATCCGGCAAGCTACAACGCCGGCCTCGTGATCACCTCGGCCGTGCTCGTCGTCTACGCGGTCCTCTATCCGAGGCTCCTCGCGGTGACGTTCGACTCGTCATTCGCAAAGACGCTGGGGCTTCCCGTCGAGGGACTGCGCTCAACGCTCTCCGTGATGACCGCGGGCGTGATCGTCACGGGCATGCACCTCATGGGGGCGCTCCTCATTTCAAGCCTCCTCGTCTTCCCCGCGATGAGCGCCATGCGACTGACGCGCTCCTACCTCAAGGTCGTCGTCGCCGCCGCCCTGATAGGCGCCGCCTCGCTCTGGGCGGGACTCATCGTCTCCTACGTCTGGGCGGTCCCCGCCGGCGCCGCCATCGTGCTCGCCAACGCCGCGGCGTTCGCCATCGCCTTCCTCATCTCGCTTGCGAGGCGGTGAAGACCGGGTCCCGAAACCAATACCGAAATAAAACACAACGTAAAACACGAAACAGAACACGTAAAGCGCGTCGTCATCCGACGCCACTCCAAGGCCGCCGTCCCTGAGGAAATAAAAGGGGACCGCGGCCGTTTCTGTTTTCATGGATCTGTGAAAACTGATCACGCATACAGGGATGCGGGATGCCGGGAAAGGCCCATGGCGTAAACGCCTACGGAAGGAAGGCACCTTCAGAACGTATAATTGACCGATACGTCAAAGCGCCCCCGGACCGACATCGAGTAGAAAAAAAGCGGACGGCGGCGCGGCGTCCCGGAGAGGACCACTCCGGCACGCCCATCAAAATTCA
>CAJMRV010000261.1 GCA_905215795.1 uncultured bacterium
CGATCGAGCAGCCGAGGATCATGCCCGGGATGATCGGGCTGGCGAATTCAAAGACGTGGCGGAACCAGAAGTTGATGGCGGCGGCGCGGTCCGGGGCGAGGCCGAGCGGATCGGCCGAGCCCTTGACGATCGGGGCGGAGAAGCGGGCCCCGCCGATCGAAGGGAGGAGCCCGAGGAACGCGGGCATCAGCGCGAGCGTCATCTTGAGCGAGCAGAAGCGCGAGAGCGCCGAGAGCATCTTGGCGAGCGTCCCGGAGACACGGAGCTGCACCTCAAGGCACATGACGAAGTAGAGGGCGAAGAGGAGCTCCCACGTCCTCGAGCTCTCGAGCGTGGCGATGGCGGCGTCTCCGAGCTGGACGAAGGAGGGATCGTGGAGGAGCCAGACGGCGAGGCCGCCGGCGAGCATCGCCAGTCCGATCGGACGGTGAAGGCGAAGGACGACGATGATGGCGGCCAGGGCCGCGAGCAAGGTCACGTAGAGGGGCATTTTCTTTTATCCGGCGGGACGCGCCGGGCGCTCCCGTCATTAATCTTGCAAATGTGAAAAGGGCTTTCCCGGGAAAAGGGAAAGCCCCATTGTACGCCTAACGAAAGGCGTTCTCTATCGCCGAAATCCTCAATTTGAAAAGGGGTTTCAGTCGTCCTTGCGGCCGATCGAGTCGACGAACCCGCGCACGTATTCGGGGAGGCGCTCCCGCTCGAACTTCACCAGGTGGCCCATCGAGAACTCGCATCCGCACCAGAGCTGGTTGTAAAAACCCTCCTCCTTGAGGAGTTCGCCGCGCCTGACCTGCAGGCCGCCCTTCTTCCAGTCGCGGTCCCAGTACTCGACGCCGCCTCCGACCAAGGCGGCCGCCTCGAGCCCCGCCTCGCGGATCTGCTCGAGCCGCTTCCAGCGCGACCCGGCGAGCGTCGTCGTGAAGAGCGGGATGCCGAGTTCACGCGCCTTGAGGGCCGTCGCCTTCAGGCGCAGCCCGAAGCACACGCGGCAGCGGGCGCCGCGTTCGGGCTCGTCCTCGAGCCCCCTGACCGCCTCGCGCCAGGCCGCATGATCGGGGTCCGCGTCGACGTAGCGCACGCCGAGCTTGGCACAGTAGCGCATGCACTCGTCCTTCCTGACGAGGTACTCCTCGTGCGGAAAGATGTTCGGGTTGTAGTAGAACACCGTGGGCTCGTAGTCGTTGGCGAGGAGCCACTCGAGGATGGCGGAGGAGCACGGCGCACAGCAGCTGTGCAGGAGGACGGGGGTCTTGTCGGACACGATGGCGGACTCCGGACGGAATGACGGAATGGTGGATGACGGGGACGGCTTCCCCGGGAGACCCATTATAAACGCGGCCGGGCACGAGGCCTGATGCAGGACGACACCGGCTTCAAGCGTCGCTCAACCGGGACGGGCATGAAAAAAGCGCGGCCGGAGCCGCGCTTCATGATCAGTCGATGCGGAGCTTGATCCCGCCCAGGAGCGCCGCGAC
>CAJMRV010000262.1 GCA_905215795.1 uncultured bacterium
AGCCGTCCGTCGCGGCTCCGAAGGGCTGCGTGGCCGACGTCTCGTGCTGCGACCCTATGCCGGGGATGTTGCCCTCGTCCGTGGTCACCACGCTCGAACCGCCCGAGGGGGCGTCGTTGAACAGCGGGCGTTCGGGCACTATCACTTCTTCAACGACAGTCTCCTCTTCCTCCACGCCTCTGTTGCCGTAAGCTTCTAATTCACGATCAGGTTCAGCAGCGCGGTTCAAGCCGAGATCAAGGCCGCCAAGGCGTTCGACCCCATCCATGAGGGAAGCGTCCGTGTACTCGTGGAAGCGGCCGCCGTCGGCGTTCGAAGCCGCTACCGCCGGACCTGCCGCGGGCATCAGATCGGGTTCGTTAAGGGCCGCAAAAAACTCGGAGCCGGAAACGGACGTTCCATCCACGATGAAGTCCGGGATGCTGTCCTTGGAGAATGTCGTGTAAAAATCAGTAAGGGTGATCCGGCTTCCGTCTTCAAAGGAAAGAAGCAGATCATTGCCTTCCTTGGAAAGGACCACGCTGTCCGCAGGAAAATCGAACGCGATGTGATCAAATTTTTCGCTAGGGATAACCTGATTGGCTCCATTCGCAGGATGTCTGAGAGTAAGGTCTGCCATCATATGCTCCGAATACTGTTAAGTGGATGAAAAAATATCGTTTGGCGAACACCGCGGAACGTTCGCCTCTCATGCCGGACTGAGTATCGACTTCTTGTCCATCACCATGATGGCGCCTTCCGTGTGCCTCATTTCGACAGCGCCTTTGGGCAGACCGTTCAAAGAGTACGAAAGGAACCATCCATTATCTTTCGTGAAACCAAAAAGTTTATTACTATCGACCCAAAGGCCGAGGCAGGCTTTCAGGTCACCGGGGGCGGCTATCGGCAAAGACGTGTCAATGAACACATCAATCCCCGAAACGGAGGCAACGCCTTCCCGTCCATGTCTCAACAGTACGTCCAACACCCCTTTTCCGATGAGAAACGTGAACTGCCCGTTGCCGTCTATGAAATAATCCGTGGGATCGTACTGAATGATTTCTAAAGGGATATAGCCTTCGTCCAAAGGTGCCTCTTCCGCAAATGCACAAAAAAGGGGCGCATCATATTCTTCCTCCGGCCATATGCAGGACTCAAGAGAGTGTTCTCCCCGCACAACGGCTCCGCACATGGTTTGTAAATTCTCTTGAACGGTGCCTTCATGAAAGGGACATGCTTCCCGCCTCAATGCCGCATCGTCTTTCCGCAACATGGAAACTCCCAAGAGAAGATGGACTAGAAAAATCTGTCCGCCGTGCTTCCAAGATTTCCTGAAAAAACAAAACGCCCCGTGCCGAAACGATGTTTCGGCACGGGGCGTTCTTATCCTGATCGATAGAAGACAATGGGCCCAGAAAAATCAGGCAGAGAGAGAGAGAGAGAGAGAGAGAGAGAGAGAGAGAGAGAGAGAGAGAGAGA
>CAJMRV010000263.1 GCA_905215795.1 uncultured bacterium
AAAAGGTCGACGCCGTCCGCGAGCGGGTCGGCCTCGCCGATCGCGCCACCGCGCTCCCCGCCGTTCTTTCAGGCGGCATGGCCCAGCGAGTGGGGATCGCCCGTGCGCTCGTCGCCGAACCCGACCTCCTGCTCCTCGACGAACCCTTCAGCGCGCTCGACGCTCTGACGCGTGCGCGTCTCCACACGGAATTCCTCGGCCTGATCGGCGCCCGCCCCATGACCACGGTGCTCGTCACCCACGACGTCAACGAGGCGGTGCTCCTCTCGGACCACATCCTGCGGCTCGATTCGGGCCGCTTCACGCGGCGCCACGACGTCGACCGCCCGCGTCCCCGCCGCCGCGGGGACCCGGTCCTCGCCGCGCTCGCCCAATCGATCATCGACGATTTCTTCAAACCTCAAGGGGGAACAAACCCATGAAACTCAAGCAGCTCGCCGCCGCCTCGATCGCGGCCCTCATGATGGCCGGCACCGCCCTCGCGGAAATGCCGTCCCACCTCAACATCGTCTTCGTCAAGTCGCCCTTCAACCTCCAGAACATGGTGATGAAGGAGCAGGGCCTCCTCGAGAAGGCCTTTGAAAAGGACGGCACGAAGGTCAACTGGCTCACGATCACCTCCGGCGCCAAGCAGGCCCAGGCCATGGCCGCGGGCGACATCGACATGTCCGCCGTCATGAACACCGCCTCGATGCTCATCTCGAACGCCTCCGGGAACCCCGTCTACGTCGCCTCCGGCGTGGCGCACCCCGCCAAGGTCTTCGCGATCGTCGGCAAGCCCGGCGCCACGCTCTCCGTGAAGGACCTCAAGGGGAAGACCGTCGCCGGTCCGCGCGGCACCGTCCTCCATCAGCTCCTTCTGGCGGCCCTTGCCAAGGAAGGCATGAACGCCTCCGACGTCAACTTCGTCAACATGGGCCTCCCGCAGGCGCTCACCGCCGTCTCGAGCGGCCAGGTCGACGCCGCGCTCCTCGCCGCGAGCCTCGTGATCAAGGCCGAGAACGCCGGCTGCCACGTCGTGACGACCGCCGAGGGCCTCGTCAACGTGAACCTCGTCATGACCGCCACGAAGGCCTATGCCGAGAAGTATCCGGAAGCCGTCAAGAAGGTGGTCGACGTCGAACGCCAGGCCCTTGAATGGATCAAGGCCCATCCTGAAGAGGCGATCGCGCTCGGCGCACGCCTCCACGACATCTCGATCGAAGACGCCAAAAAGCTCGCCGACTGGTCCGACTACTACCAGTACCTCACTGAAAAGGACGTTGATGGCCTCAAGGCCGACCTCGCCTTCCTGCGCGCCCAGGGGCTTGTCGAGAAGGACCTCGACGTGACGAAACTCGTCCTCCCGACGGCCTTCGCCCCGAAGAACTGAGCTGATTGTTCAGTCACACAAGGAAGTCAATGAGGCGGGGCACGCCGGCTTCGGCACCGCCCTCTC
>CAJMRV010000264.1 GCA_905215795.1 uncultured bacterium
TAGAATTTAAAAACAAGCTCCGACCCCAATTCCCCATTTCCGCCCGGCGATGCCGGCGGTCCGGGCCCGCCCGCCGGTTCCCCCTTCCGGCGGACGGGAATCCCGGACGGAGCACACACCAAGGAATGCTGCGTATGTCCAAGCTCGAAACCGTCGACCGCGCGCTCGACAAATACAAGGATCACAAGGACGAACAGGTCCGCCTGACGCTCGCCGTGCTCGGCGGGGCCCTCCGAGAGGCGGCCCGTCGCACCGACGAGAGGCTCGCCTCGGACCACGTCGCCCCCGCCTGGTCCTCCGAAGAGGTCGAGGCCGCCCTCAAGGGCAAGGCCCCGCTGATCGGGAGCACCACGACCGACATCGACCGCGAAGGACTGCTCGACGCCGTCACCGGCGTGGCCGC
Source organism: uncultured bacterium (assembly GCA_905215795.1). Lineage (GTDB taxonomy): Bacteria > Pseudomonadota > Gammaproteobacteria > Burkholderiales > Burkholderiaceae_F > Sutterella. The sequence continues at coordinate 404 of CAJMRV010000264.1, forward strand.
CGCGCTCATGGATGCCTACAAGGACGACGAGGACATGAAGGCGGCGTTCGTCGCCCTGGACTGGGACCGCTACGTCGACGACGAGGCCGTCGAACTCATGCGCCGCGACCCGGACGCCTGGATCGGCCGTCTCGAGGAGACCCTCGAGTCGCCCGTTGAGACGAGCATCGTCCTGCCTGCGTGCCTTCTCGGTGCCAAGGTGATGCTGAGCCCCTACGCCCGTGATGCGGGCGAGGCCTTCCGCCGCTTCTACGAAAAAGACGACACGCTCCACTTCGACCGCGCCCTCAAGTGCCCGTTCTGCGGCGGCGATCCGTTGATCGCCCATGTCGCGCAGACCCCGAGCCATGGCAAGGAGAAGACGCTCGTCTGCGCCACGTGCTCCACGCGCTGGCCGTTCGAACGCATCCGCTGCGCCGTGTGCGGCGAGATGGCCACCTCCGAGTTGAGCTACGTCCACGACGAGGGCGACCCCGCACACCGCCTGCACGTCTGCAACACCTGCGAAACCGCTTTCCCGACGGTCTTCTCGAACGACACGGCTGCGTTCTCCCCGGTCGTCGAGAGCATCGTCATGATGGGGCTCGAAGAGTCCTACTTCACCGAAGCGCCCAATTCGGCCCAATGAGCCGGTGACCGGCACTGATTGAAGGGAGGAGTCTCAATGAACCCCGACATCAAGTTCAAGAAGCCCGCCGCCGGGATCGAAACGCGTCCCGCGCCCCGTGCGGTCTACGGCACGCGTCCCGTCGAGATCGTCCGCTATCCGATGGGGCTCGTCGAAGAGGACGCCATCGCCGAGGAGTGCCCGGTCGCGCTCGTCTACAACGGCATCTCGCACGCCGTGATGATGGTCTCGCCCGGCATGTACGAGGAGTTCGCCCTGGGCTTCTCGCTCTCCGAGGGGATCGTCTCGGACGTCTCCGAGGTCTACGGGATCGACGTCGCCGAGACGTGCCTGGGGCGCGAAATCAACATCGAAGTGAGCTCCCGCGCCTCCTACGAAATGGTCCAGAAGGCGGTCG
>CAJMRV010000265.1 GCA_905215795.1 uncultured bacterium
CCTCCGGACGGTCCTCCTGGGAGGACCATGGTCCGCGTCTCCGCGAACGGTGCTGGTCAGGCCCCGTCCTGGTCATGGGAGCGCGCCGAAGCGGACCTTCTCAAGTAGCGATGTCTCTCTTTCAAAAACACCCGGGGCAAAACCGCGGAGGATGGCCTGGTCGAGACGTCCCTGCGTTTTGTTCTACCTCTTTGTTACTACTTACTTAGACTATACCCCAACTACCCCGTCTTGAGAACCTTATTGGCAGAACATTTGCCATGGAACGAACTCGCGTGGTCTTCTTTACGGTTTACCTCCAAAGAGGTAGGAATTAATTCGGGGTCGAGGGAATCTCGTCGACGACGTTTCCGGCGTCTTCGTCCGTGGCGGTGCTCGTGTGGCTTTGAGCATTCACGAGGACGTCCCCCTCGTCGTTGAAGTAGGTGAAGAGCTCGTCGGTCAACGGCGTCTCCAGGCGGTATTCGATGGCGAAGACGGGCTTGGAGCCGCCCTTGCCGTCGGGCGCCGTCTCGGGGACGGGACCGCCCACGGTGTCGAGCTCCCCGAGGAAGATGAACCGCTGCACCTCGCCGCTCCCCGAGTGCGTCTTCTTCCTCACGAAGAGGAACAGACGCCTGTCTTCAAAAGGCGGCCTTCCGTAGATCTTGGCGACGTCGGCCGAACCGAGGCCGCGGCCTCCCTTGGAGTGCGCCTTCAGACGGTCCTTCGAAAGGAACACGTCGCCGTAGCCCACCGCATCGTCGAGCTTCTCGTAGTTGATGAAGACGGGGAGCGTTCGCGAGTCCCCGTCGTAGGCGTAGCCGCCCACGGCGCCCCCGTTGAGGAAGGTCCTCCAGCCCAGGAGCCGCTCGACCTCCTCGTAGTTGTACTCCTGATGGAGTACGAACTCGGTGTCGAGGTACCGCTCTGCCTCACGGCGCCGCGCCTCGGCGGTGATGAAGGCGCCCAGTTCGGCGAGGGCCGACTTCAGGGCGGGGTTCCTCCCGACGGCGGCCCTCCAGGTGCGCGACGGGTGGTAGTGTCCGTCGATCCGCTCGATCAAGACGGGGACGTCCGGCTTGCCCTTCCAGAAGCTCCCGTCGAGGCAGGCGAGCGTGGAATCCACTTCGTGGGCGGGCACGCCCTTCGGACACGCCTTTTCGAGCGCCTCCCGGAGAACGTCCTCGAGGGGCCGCTCCTCTCCGCGCGCGACGGCCGAGAGGAGCACGCCCTCGCCCGGACGGCGTGCGGAACCGAAATAGCGTCCCGCGAAGACGAGCATCTTCTCCTCCTCCCCGGAAAAGCCCGTGGCGGGCAGCAGGGTTCGTCCGCGGCGCCGGCGGTCCCGGTTGATCTCACCGACGGCCCAGCTCCAGTAGGAGAGTCCCCGGCCGAGCTTG
>CAJMRV010000266.1 GCA_905215795.1 uncultured bacterium
GTTTCAACTTGCAACAACCACTTGGGAACCGGGCCGCTCTCCCTTAGAATGATGGGAAACAAGATCGGGTCCGGAAGGCGGACTCCCCGCCGCACGCGCGTGGGGAACGACCATCCGCCTTCATCCGGACGATCCACGAACACATTGATAGGAAAAGAGAAACATGCGAAAGACCCATTCCCTGATGCTCGTCTCCTCGCTCGCGATGACCGTCTTCCTCGCGGGCTGCACCACCGACGCCCTTGAAGTGCTCAACCCGAAGTCCGTCGCCGCCGAACAGGCGCTCGTCATGAAGGGCGCCGACTCCGTGCCGGTCGTGGGCGGCTACGCCGGTGAAGGCTACGAGAAGCGCACCCAGGGCTATGACTTCGTGACGGTCGACGTGAGGCCGACCGCAACGGGCCTCGAGGCCTCGTTCCGCTCCAAGGCGAAGAGGAATCCGACCTGCACGGTCGACGTCCCCCTGAAGCGCGTTTCGCCGGACCACTACGCGGCCGACTTCGACGGCAAGACCGTCGACTTCCTCTTCACGAAGAAGGGCCTTTCGGTGACGGGTCCCCTGGACGCCGTCCATGAGATCGCCTTTTACTGCTCGGGCGGCGCCAACCTCGCGGGCGACTACGCACGTCTTGATGCGCCGCTCGACCGCCGCCGCCTCGACAACACCCAGTACGCCGGCATGCTCGTCGACCTCGACGGCGTGGCGCTCACCGTGAAGAGCGTCCCCGTGAGGGGAGGCGGCTATGAAGTCTCCGTCAACCCCTTGGGCGCCGACGGCCTCGTCGTGAAGAGCGCCGCTCCGGTCGTCTCGGCCGCGGTCGAAAAGGGCGTCCTCGTCATCAAGACCGAAAAGGACGTGATCCGCGCTGCCATCAAGGGCGACAAGGTCGTCCGCATCAAGTGAGGTCCGGCGCCCCGTCTCAAGTGAGGACGGGCGCCCTCCGACGACAATATGAATCCCACGGATGCCCCGCGGCCCAAGGGCGGCGGGGCTTCCGCACACCCGTTTCCCGGGCACGTGTCCGACTAGGGGTTAACCCTTGAAATGTGACGAATTGCGTCCGAGGCGCCGACTCGGTTTGCAATTTCCGCGGGATTGCCTATAGAATTAATCAACGCCGACCACATGGTTAATCAATGCCTGTGCCCGGCGTTTTTTTGTGCGCATCGGATCCGCAGGTCCCCGCGGGGGAGCTCCGGACCGCCACAATGATCCGCCGGGCGAGCGCAGGGACGTCCGCGGGGGCGGAGGGGACCGCGGCCCCTCCGAGAAGACGAAAGCCCCCGTCCGGAGTCCCGGCATCACACAGAATCGCTCCCAAACGACACGCGGGCGCCCCCGATGGAGGGGTCCCCGTCGT
>CAJMRV010000267.1 GCA_905215795.1 uncultured bacterium
CGCCCTTCGGGACTTTCACCCTTTAGATACTGCGCATGCCCAGCGCACAATGAAGGGACGCCCCCGGAAGAGGGACGTCCCACGAGCCCATGAACACCGAAGGGGCGGCCTCCGAACAATGGAAGCCGCCCCTTCGGCGTTGACCAGCGCCCTTTCCTTGAAGGACGGGCCCGGTCATGCATTCTCAATCACTTGGCGGCCTTTTCCGCCTTCTCCGCCTTGGCCGTCTTGTCGGTCTTGCGGCGCCTCACGGTCTTCTTCTTGGGCGCCTTCGGAGCGGGCGGCGCGAAGCCGACGACGCCGTCCTTCTTGACGAGCACCTTCTCGGGCTTGACCTTGTCGACCTTGACCGCGGAGACGATCCCCCTGAGGCCCTCGACGTCGAAGATGCGCACGTGCTTCTGGTTCACCTCGATCAGGCCGTCGTGCGAGAAGCGGCTCAGCACGCGGCTCACCGTCTCGAGCTTGAGCCCGAGGTAGGAGCCGATTTCGGCGCGGGTCATGCGGAGCACGAATTCGCTCCTCGAATAACCACGGCTCTCAAAGCGCTGCGAGAGCGAGAGAAGGAACGCGGCGAGGCGCTCCTCGGCGTACATCGACCCCAGAAGGAGCATGACGCCGTTCTGGCGGACGATCTCACGCGAGAGCATCTTCTGGAAGTGCAGTCCCATCGGGCGGACCACCTCGGAGATCTCCTGGAGGCGGTCGTAGGGGATCACACAGACCTCGGTGTCCTCGAGGGCGACGACGTCGCTCGAATAGACGCCCGAGGAGAGGCCGTCGAAGCCGACCATGTCGCCGGCCATCGAGAAGCTCGTCACCTGTTCACGGCCGTCGCTGCTCATGACGGTGCTCTTGAGGAACCCGAGGCGGATGGCGTAGAGGTTGTCGAAGCGGTCGCCTGCGCAGTAGAGCGTGTCGCCGCGGCGGACGCGGCGGCGTGCCGAAACCAGGTCTTCCAGGTGCTCGAACTCCTTCAGGGAGAGGCCCATGGGGAGGCAGGACTCTCGAAGGTTGCAGTTCGAACACGCCACGCGGAGTGAAGAAAGGTTCATCATTTATCCTTCTTGTCGGGAGGCGCGCGCGGAGGAGTCACCGTGGTGCGTCCCTCTTGATGGGGGTCGGCATCGGGGAGGACCGGTCCGAGGGGGTTTCCCGGGGGCCGTCTCCCCAATAATGAAAAACTAATATACGGACCGTAAAATGGTCCGCAGAGTGAACGGGGACACCCCGCCCGCGCGTTCCGGCCTAATAACCGATAACACCTGCGGGCTACTCTCCGGGGAATTGACATCCCTCAAAGAAGTCCGAAGTTCACACGTAATATTATCAGGAAGTTTGCGTTACGTCACAAGTTTG
>CAJMRV010000268.1 GCA_905215795.1 uncultured bacterium
GTCCGGAGGGCTTTTCAACCGTGCGTCGGGAGCGTTTGCTCAGTCGACGCGGGCGCCGGAGAGCCGTACGAGCTCGCCGTACCGGTCGTACTCGGAACGGATGAGTTTACCAAATTGTACGGACGAATCCGGCGAGACCATCGCGCCGAGCTTCTCAAGGCGTTTTTTCAGGGCCTCGGAACGGAGCACGGCGGTGAATTCGCGGTTGAGCGCCTCGACGGTGGCGTCGGGCGTGGAGGCCGGAACGAAGAGGCCGAACCAGGTGGAGATGTCGAATCCGGGGACGCCCGCTTCGGCGAGCGTGGGCACGTCGGGGAGCATCGGGGAACGCGACTTCGTCGTCACGGCGAGGGGGACGAGGTCCCCGGCGTCGATCGAGGCGACCGCGCTCGCAAGGTTGTCGAAGATGAGGTCGGTCTGTCCGGAGAGGACCGAGAGGCGCGCCGCGGCGGCGCCCGCGTAGGGGACGTGGACCATGGAGGCCCCCGTCTTCAAGCGCAGGAGCTCGAGCGACATGTGTCCGCCCGAACCGTTGCCGCCCGAGGCGGCGTTGAGCTCGCCCGGATGAGCCTTGGCGTAGGCGACGAGGTCGCGCACGTTCCGGATGCCGTGCTTTTCAGCGAACGCCGGGGTGACGACGAGCACGTTCGGGACGTCGGCGATCAGGGTGACCGGCTTGAAGTCCTTGAGCGGATCGTAGGAGAGGTTCTTGAAGAGGTGCGGATTGATGGCGTGGGTCGCCACGGCCCCGACGACGATGGTGCGTCCATCGCCGCGGCCGCGCTTGGCATGGTTCATGCCGACCGCGCCGCCCGCGCCGGGACGGTTCTCGACGATCACGACGCCGAGTTCGGGGGCGGCCGCCTCGGCGATCGCCCTGGCCGCCACGTCGAGCGGTCCGCCCGCGGGGAACGGGACGATGATCCGGACGGGTTGGGAGCGGGTTCCCTTGACGGGGACCGCCTCATCCGACGGCGCCGGAGCCGCCAAAGAAGTCAACGGAAAAAAGAAGGCACTGGAGAGTGCCACCGCTCCGATGACACCCACGACGTTCCTGCGCTGGATCATGAATGTTCTCCTGCTGGAAGGCCCGCGGACGCTCCGCTTTCGGGAGCCGACCGGACGGGCCGGGTTGTTGAATTGAATGCCGGGACGGCGTCCTCACGGAAATCCCCGTCCACGAGGGTATTTCACCACGACGGGGGCTCCTGCGGCAAAAATAGGCACTTCCACCTGGACGCGCCCGCGCCGCCGCACGGGAGAAGACCTCCGGGGCGTTCCTCGGACATTCCGCTTAAGTGTAATCGATAGGTCCGCCGGACACCGCCGCCGCGGCCGCCTCAGGGTTAAG
>CAJMRV010000269.1 GCA_905215795.1 uncultured bacterium
GTTCTCTTGGACAAACGAGTCCATTATAAACGGCGGCCGCGGAAGGGCCCGCCCGGGGAGCGCGGACATGAAAAAAGCCGCGGGGCTCCGGAAGGGGACGACCCTCCGGGGCCGGCGCGGCCCTGGGGCGGACGCCGGAGCGTCACGCCTTGTTGACGAGTTCCTTGAAGAAGGTCCCCGGGATGAACTTCGGTTTGCGCACCGGGGGGATCGCGATGGCCTGCCCCGTCGACGGGTTGCGGCCCGTGCGGGCGGCGCATTCGATCGACTTGAAGGTGCCGAAGCCGATCAACGTGACCGATTCGCCCTTCGTGACGGCCTGGATGATCTCGTCGAAGACGGAGACGACGATGCGGTCGGCCTCGGCCTTCGAGATGCCATTCTTGCTGGCGACTTTATCAACGAGTTCAAGACGGTTCATATGAACACTCCTTGGAGAAAGGGGGGACCGACGCAGGGAAACGGCGTTCCCGTGGGGCGGACCCCGCTGGTCGGAGGGACCGGACCGGCGCTCGGGGGGCAACGCGGGCCGCTTCTCCGGATTCAGGCTCCACGGACGGAAACCACCGCGCATGCGGGGCGTTTGAAATCCATGGAGGCCACCATTCACCACTCAAGCGTCCCGCCGCCGACCGCAAGGGCCGCGGCACGCCGCCTGTTCACGACGACGCCCGGGGGCATCCCCCGCATGAGCGCCGCCTCCCGCCAAAATCCGACCGTGGACGGATGCGAAAATCCTGAACAAAATAAAGAGACGTGTTTCCGATCCAACGCACAGGTGCGGCCGTGGCGCGCTAAATAGTTGATCCGTCGGGGTTCTCTCCCCGAAGGAACTTCAAACAACACTTATGGCTTTCCTGGGGCTCGAGCGAATGCCGGATATTAACCGACAAAACACTTAAGCTTGACTTCATTTTACCTCTCCGACAGGGGTTTGGCTATTGTGGACAAGGAATTCAGGACGCATTCAGGGCAAATTGACGAAATCCGAATCCAACTGAAAAACACCTTTTCGACTTCCTCAAAACGACTCGGGTAACCTCTATACCACCACGTGAGTAGGGGATAGCACTCAAAAAAGACTGATTCAAATCAAACTTACCGCAATTGCTTACAAAACAAGGCCTGACACGCCGCGAAATCAAGGGGAAAGCGTGGCACAATGAAAACATCAAACGGAATTTGAGTCCATTGGTCTCTATCTATTTGGTGGTATTTTTTGAAGCCGGATCCGAGGATCCGGCTTTTTTTTTCGTCCGTGCTCCGGAACCCTGCTTTTCCGTCGGAATGGTTGCCGCGGAGCCACAAAGAACGGAGCAGACCTTGGAAAAACCAGGCTCCGCTCAC
>CAJMRV010000270.1 GCA_905215795.1 uncultured bacterium
TGGCCCATACGAACGGAAACGCCGCCTCCCCTGTGACACAGGAGAAACGGCGCAACTCACAACATAGTGAACATACGCATCGGCGGAACGCTTACTCCTTGATTCCGCGGAAGCGTGCGATCGCCTCGGCCATGCGGTCCGGATCGGTCATGAGGATCGGATCGATCATGTGGCGGGCCTCCTCCTCGTTCATGATGCCCATGGCCACGACGGCTTCGGCGACGGTGACGCCGTGGGCCGCGCAGCAGTGGGCCACGCGCACGCCTTCCGGATAACCTCGGGTGGCGGAGACCACGGTCGAGAGCGCGATCGAGGAGCGGGCTTCTTGAGCGCAGCGTTCATGATTGGCGGTGATGCCGCGCACGCAGTCGCGTTCGAAGATCGTCAGTTCGGAGGCGACCAGGTGCAGGTTCTCGAAGAGGCACTTGTAGAAGGTGGCGTCCCAGACGTTGAGATCAAGCTCGCCTTCATCATAGGCCATGGAGACGGCCACGTCGTTGCCGACGACCTGATGGGCGATCTGGATGACCATTTCCGGCACGGTCGGATTGATCTTGCCCGGCATGATCGAGCTTCCCGGACTCAGGGCGGGAAGACCGATCTCCATGAAACCGGAACGGGGACCGGAGCTCATGAGTCGGAGGTCCTTGGCGATCTTGGAGAGCGACATGGCGACCTCCTTGACCGCGCCCGACACGGTGACGATGAAGTCGGGGTTCTGGAAGCCGTCGAAGAGGTTCTCCATGGGACGGACCACTTCGCCGAATTCACGGCCGAGCTCCTCGTAGAGGGCCTCCATGTAGCCCGGGGCGGCGCCCAGACCGGTGCCCACGGCGCTCCCGCCCATGACCACTTCGAAGCAGCCCGGACGCAGGTCCGAGAGCTTCCTCTCGAGACGGCGCATGAGCGAGGCGTAGCCGGAGAATTCCTGGCCGAGGGTGAGCGGAAGGGCGTCCTGCCAGCAGGTACGGCCCACCTTGACGACGTCCTTGAATTCGGCGGCCTTCCCTTCGAAGGTCTCCGCGAGACGGGAGACCCCCTCGAGGACGGCGTCGAGCGCCGGGGCGATGGCGAGGTGCGTGGCGGAGGGGATCGTGTCGTTGGTCGACTGGCCCATGTTGACGTGGGTGTTCGGATGGACGCGTTCCTGACCCTTCGAGCCCGTGAGGATCTCATTGGCCATGTTGCCGATCACCTCGTTCATGTTCATGTTGAGGCACGTGTAGCCGCCGCCCTGCCACATGTCGAGCGGGAACTCGGCGTCGTAGGCGCCCGAGGCGACGCGGTCGGCGGCCTCGGCGATCGCACGGGCGACATCCTCCTCAAGAGCGCCGATGCGGTGGTTG
>CAJMRV010000271.1 GCA_905215795.1 uncultured bacterium
CCGCCCTTCGGGACTTTCACCCTTTAGATACTGCGCATGCCCAGCGCACCAAAACAGAACCCCCGCCGTGTCTCCACGACGGGGGTTCCTTGTGCTTGGTGCTTCAGTTCACACTGATTTCGGGGCTCGTTCCGATCAGACCATCAGCAGGGCGACGGCGATGACGCTGATGAAGCACGGGATGGCGGTGCGCTTGACGACCTGCAGCGGGTCGACCATGGCGATGCCCGAGACGACGATGGCGGCGCCGGCAAGCGGGGACATCGTGCGGCCGAGGGCGCCGGCCAGGAAGGCGATGCCGCCCAGACCATGGATGGTCATGCCGAATTCTTCGGCGTGCGGCGTGACGGCTTCGTTGAAGGCCATCGTGGCGGCGTCACCGGAACCGGTGATTACACCCATCAGCCAGGGGCCGATGGAGGCGCCCCAGCGGGCGATTTCGTTGGAGTCCTTCAGGAGGGCGACGAGGGCGTCGATCAGGCCGGCGGCCTTCAGACCGGCGGCGAACACGCCGGCGGCGATGATGATGCCCATCACGTCGGCGTAGGACTTGCCCATGCCGCGGAAGAATTCCTTGGTGATGTCGGCCGGGTTCGTGAGGGTCACGACCAGGGCGGCGAGAGCACCGATGATCATGGCCGGGCACACGCCCATCTTGATGGCCGGGATGGCGGTGTTGCCGAGCAGCAGCAGGACGATCGGGACCAGCGGGATGATGGCCATGAGAAGGTTCGGCTTGAAGGAGGTGTCGGCCTCTTCTTCAATGTTGACGCCTTCGAATTCGCTCTTGTCGGCCTTGTGGTCGCCGAGGAAGAAGCAGATGATGAGCAGGCCGACGGCCACGATGATGCCGCACATGAAGGAGTACGTGCTGTGGAACGTGATGAAGTCCATCACTTCCATGTGGGCCATGCCGGCGATCATCGCGTTGTGCGACGTGCCCGGGGAGAGGTAGGAGCCGATCGTACCACCAAGGATGGCGGCGGCAGCGGCGGCCGGGCGGATGCCGGCGCGCATCATCACCGGGATGAGCGTGGCACCGACGGCGGCGGAGCAGCCGGCGGCGGACGGGATGGCGATGTTGATGAAGAAGGTGAGGGCCGTGCAGACCGGGATCAGGAAGATGCCCAGGCCGCGGATCGGGGCGGCGAGATAATGCACGAGGGCCTTGTCACACTTCGTGTAGCTGGCGACGAACGCAAAACCCATGGACGAGCAGATTGCCTGGATGAGGCTGCTCTTGACCATGCTCTTTTCGAAGGCCTCGAGGCCGACGAGCGGATGGAGTGCGCAAACGCACAGGAAAAGACCGGCAGCGATCAAAACCAT
>CAJMRV010000272.1 GCA_905215795.1 uncultured bacterium
GCCCTGTGCGGCGGGTTTGAAAACCTCTACGTGCGCGACCGTCTTCAGCGCCGCCATTACTGCCTCACCACGACGGAGATCCTGATCGTCAACCAGGATCTTCTTCTGAGGATCGCCGACCAGAACCCCGAATGGCAGCGCGAACTTTCCGGATACTCCTCCGTTTCTGCGCTCTGCGACCGGATGGGCGTCCTCGTCAATCATTCGGGCGAGGTCGAGGAGCGTCTCGGCGCCCTTCTTCTTCTGATGCTCAATGAACAGGCGCCCGAACAGATGGAGTACCTCTCCACCCCGACGGTGGAATGGGTGGAGCTCCCGTTCATGCCCGGCCTGAAGACCGTCTCGATCCTGATCGACGCGGGCGTGCCGGCGGTGCGCGCCGTCATTGAAAAATGGGCGGCCGAGCGCGCCGTGCGCTACAGAGCAGGTAGAATCTGGTTGAACAGGGCTGTTTTCCAGCAGTACTGGCTGTGGGTCACCAACATCATTGAGAAAAGCCACAGCTATGCACGGTGAGGATCAATCCATCCGATCATCGTTGAAGACCGAACATCATCAATTCAGAGGTAAGAGAAATGCACTTTTTCCGTAAGAGCCTTATCGTTGGCTTCTCGCTGGGCACCCTCCTGGCGACGACCGGCTGCGCGCCGATCCTCGTGGGCGGAGCCGCCATCACCACGGCCTCGATGGTCTCGGACCGCCGGGCCTCGGGAACCGTCGTAACCGACGGGGTCCTTGAAAAGGAGATCGCCTACGACATTTCTCGTGAAAAGATCCCGGACTCGCACATCAACGTCAATGCGTACAACGGCAAGATCCTCCTGACGGGCGAGGTGCCCGACGAGGCCGCCAAGGTCCGCGCGGGCGAGCTCTGTCACAAGCCCGACACGAAGTTCGTCCAGAATGAACTGGCGGTCATGAAGCCCGCCACGGCCGGTTCGGTCATGTCCGACAAGATGCTCGCCACGAAGGTGAGGAGCGTCCTCTTGACGACGCCCGACGTCCCGTTGAGCCAGATGAAGGTCGTCGTTGAGCGCGGCAATGTGTACCTCCTCGGTATCGTAACCAAGAAGGAGAGCGAGCTCGTCAAGAAGACGATCCTCGGCATCGACGGCGTCAAGAACGCGGTGCTCTGCTTCGATGTGGAGACCCCGGCGATGATCCGCGAACGCTTCAAGGATTACAAGAATCCGCCCGTCGTCGAATGATGAACGGAATCTTTTGAAGGATTATGAAAAAAGGGTTGGAATTCACATTCCAACCCTTTTCTTATTGGTGCGCTGGGCATGCGCAGTATCTAAAGGGTGAAAGTCCCGAAGGGCGGGAA
>CAJMRV010000273.1 GCA_905215795.1 uncultured bacterium
AAGGTCGCCATGGACGAGATGGAACGCCAGTTCCGCCGCGTCTACAAGGCCAAGGGCCCCGCGGGCGTCGCCCTCGTGCCCTCCGGCCAGAGCACCATCCCCGAGGCCTACGTCGCCTCCAAGCTCTGGAAGGGCGGCTTCCGCTCCAACAACCTCGACCCGAACGCGCGCCTTTGCATGGCCTCCGCCGTCGTGGGCTTCTACCAGGTCTTCGGCATCGACGAACCGGCCAACGTGTACGCCGACCTTGAAACGGCCGACAACATCCTCTTCTGGGGCAACAACCTCGCCGAGGCGCACCCCGTGCTCTGGGGCCGCGTCGTCAACCACCTCAAGACGAGCAAGGCCCGCCTGATCAACATCTCCACCTACACGAACCTCTCGAGCGAACTCGCCGACGAGACGATCCTGATCAAGCCCAACTCCGACCTCGCCGTCTTCAACTACCTGATCCGCGAGATCATCAAGCGCGGCAAGGTCGACAAGAAGTTCGTCGAGGAGAACTGCGTGTTCGCCGCCGGCGTCACCGACATCGGCTTCGGCCTGCGCGAGACCGACGAGTTCGCCTATCCGGCCGAGCTCGACATCCAGAAGAAGCAGCACGCGATCACGCTCACCAAGGACGAGGCGATCGCCATGGGCCTCAAGGCCGGCCAGGTCGTCGAACAGAAGAACACAAAGACCCCGGGCAAGCACTGGCTGATCGACTTCGAGGAGTTCAAGAAGGGCGTGGAACCCTACACCCTCGACTTCGTCGCGCGCATCGCCCAGGGCGACGCCGAGGAGAGCGAGTCCGAATTCAAGAGGAAGCTCGCCAAGCTCGCCGACGTCGTCTGCGAGGACAAGAACCTGCTCTCGCTCTGGTGCATGGGCTTCAACCAGCACCAGCGCGGCGTGTGGGTCAACGAGCTCTGCTACTCGATGCACCTCCTGCTCGGCCGCCACGGCGCCCCGGGCAACGGCGCCTTCTCGCTCACCGGCCAGCCCTCCGCCTGCGGCTCCGCGCGTGAAGTGGGCATCTTCTCGCACCGCCTCCCCTCGGACATGCTCGTCGCCAATCCCAAGCACCGCGAACGCACCGAGAAGCTCTGGCGCCTCGCCCCGTCGACCCTCAATCCGAAGGTGGGCGCGGACGTGCTCGCCATCATGCGCGGCCTTGAGGACAAGTCGATCAACTTCCTGTGGACGCAGTCGGTCAACATCTTCCAGTCGGCTCCGGACAACACCCACTGGGCGCGCGCCGCACGCGACCCCGAGAACCTCGGTGCCGCGTCCGCCGTCCACCCGACCGACACGCCGACGCGCGG
>CAJMRV010000274.1 GCA_905215795.1 uncultured bacterium
AGTGCGGTGGCCCGCATGGGCAGGATGGCGGTCATGGTGTGATGTCCTTTTGTTCCTGATGGTTGTCTTTCGGGAGCATCACGAGTGAGAATTATTCAACGCCTCAGGCGCCGTTCTTCCCGGGCGAGAGGACGTTGAGGAGGTCCGCTTCGAACGAGAGCAGGGTGTCGTCCTGCTCGAGGCTGTCGCCGGTGAGGCGGAACACGTCCTCGACCCGTTCTCCCAACGTGGCGATTTTAGCCGAATGCAGGTCGAGCCTCCATCGGGTGAACACCTCACTCATCGCATAGAGCAGACCCACGCGGTCGGTGGTGATGATCGTGAGGAGCCAGCTTTTGCCCGACTCGTCGGGGCGCATGCGCACGACCGGCGTGATCGGGAAGTGCCGGGAGCGCCGCGAGAGGCGTCCGATCGGGGCGGGTGGAAGGCCCTTGGCGGCCATCGCCCGAGGCATCTCCTCCTCGATGTGGGCGGGGAGCCGGTCCGGATCGTAGCGTTCGAAGCGGTCCACGACGAGGAACGTGTCGATCACTCGTCCCTCGGGCGTGGTGTGGATCCGGGCGTCGACGACGCTCAGGTGCAGGGAGCCGAGGAACGCGACGGCACGGAGGAAGACGTCCTTCTGGTCCTTCATCGAGAGGAGCACTTCGAAGCCGTCGATCTTGGGCGCGCGGCGCGCCGAGACGATGATCCGCTCCTCGTCGCCGGGGCGTTCCGCTCCCGGGGCGAGCACCTCGGTGTGCCAGGCGATCGTCTCGGAGGTGTGCCGCATCCAGTAGACGAGGTCGAGCGTCTTCCAGAACGGGAGGTAGCGCTCCTCGGGGAGGCGTTTCGCGAGGAGGCGGCGCGCCTCGGCCTTTCTGAGCTCCAGCGTGGAGCCCACCGTGAGCGCCTCGTGGCTCTCGGTGCGGAAGAAACGTTCGGTGAAGAGGTAGAGCGTCTCTAGGAGCTCGGCCTTCCACGGGGTCCAGACCTTCGGGCTCGTGGCCCGCACGTCGGCGTGGGTCAGGAGGTACAGGAGGTCGAGCCGCTCGCGCGTGCCGATCCGCTTGGCGAAGCGTTCGATCACCGCCGGGTCGGAGATGTCCTCCTTCTGGGCGATGTGGCTCAAAAGGAGGTGCTCCCGGACGAGGAAGACGAGCGTGTCGGCGCGGTCCTTCGAGAGGGAGAAGCGTCGGGCGAAGGCCGCGGCGTCGACGGCGCCGAGCTCGGCGTGCTGGCCGCCCCGGCCCTTGGCGATGTCGTGGAAGAGCGCCGCGAGGTTGAGGACGAGCGGGTCCT
>CAJMRV010000275.1 GCA_905215795.1 uncultured bacterium
TCGGTTAACGGGCAGAAGGTTGGAAAGGATTATCTGAATCCGGGTTGGACGGATCCGTCGACGCCGAGTTCGAGCAGAAGGTCGGCCGTGTCCTTCAGTTCATCGTCGGAAAGGTCGGGCGAGAGCTTGACGGCGACCGGCACGGGACGGCCGCCTTTCTTGGCGGCGAGTTCGTCGCGCTTCTTCATGACGGCCGTCATGAGGGCGCGCAGGTATTCAACCCCCTGCAGGTCGCAGAGGTCTTTTTGATTCGGGCAGGAGACGTTGACCGCGACGTAGTCGGCGTGCTCGTAGACGGCTTCGAGCGCCTTGAGGTAGTCGGGCACAGCCTCGGCGACGGACGTGGAGGCGTTCTTGCCGATGTTGATGCCGACCACGCCGCCGCGCAGGCGGAAGCCCGCGGCCGAGCGCTCGAGGTTGGCCATGGCCTGTTCAACGCCGCAGTTGTTGAAGCCCATGCGGTTGATGACCGCGCTTTTCTCAACGATGCGGAAGCAGCGGGGGCGGGGGTTGCCGGGCTGGGGAAGCGGGGTGAGCGTGCCCACCTCGATGTGGCCGAAGCCCATGGCGCCGAGCGGCGTGATCATGTCGGCGTTCTTGTCGAAACCGGCCGCCAGGCCGATCGTGTTCGGAAAGCGGATGCCCATCACCGTCACGGGGTCCTCCGGGGGGACCTCGGCGACGAGACGGTTCAGACCAAGGTGGCTCGCCCAGCCGATCTGGCTGTGAATGACGCCGTGGGCGGATTCAGGGTCGAGCATGAAGAGCAAACGACGAAGCGTCTCGTAGAGCATGAAGGAAACCTCTTTGTATAAAGGGATGAAGATGTGACGCGGGCGCGACGTGCGTGTGCGGCGGGCACAAAAAAAGGCGCCCCACCGGGGGAACCTTGCTCAATCGCAGCCCATCTCTGGACGCTCCCCGGCTTTTCCGCGCGCCGTGCGTACCGACACATTATAAGTTAAGAAGACACGGAGGGCGGCCGGCCTTGTACGGACTTTTTTCAGGGCGGGACTTGACAACCGTGAAAACCCTATGTATCATTCGAAGTCTGTTTTGGGCGACATCTTGATTTTTCGGGTGTCGGTTCAAGCTCAATTAGGTTTACCGCGGGGTGGAGCAGTTTGGTAGCTCGTCGGGCTCATAACCCGAAGGTCGGTGGTTCAAATCCATCCCCCGCAACCAACGATTGAACTTGATTACACCGAAACGCGATTCATGGATCGCGGGGTGGAGCAGTTTGGTAGCTCGTCGGGCTCATAACCCGAAGGTCGGTGGT
>CAJMRV010000276.1 GCA_905215795.1 uncultured bacterium
CGACGATCTCTTCACGGCTCATCTCTCCACCGAGGGTTGACTGGAGTTCCTTGGAGAAGGCTTCGAAGGCCTTCTGCATGTCGGCATTGGACTCGTCGTCGAGGACCTTGTTGATCTGTTCGATCTGCTGCTGGCAGATCACGCCGACGTCCCGGGCCCATTCCTCCCACTCGCGCCGGTTGCCGACGCGCTTGATGATGCGGGCCTTAATGGCCTCCTCGAGCACCACATCGCGCCCAAGGTCGAGAACGCCCTGGCCTTCGAGCTTCTTAGGAGGCCTTTTGGAGCCACCACCGACACTGCCGCTGCTTCTTTTACCGATCGTATCGGTAAGGCAGATCACCTCGATCTTCTCGGCGTTCATCGTCTGATTGGTTCCGTCGACGACCCCACCGAAATTCTCATCGATCGACTTCAAGGCGTTCAGGGTGTCCCAAACGGTCTGAAACTCCTTGTTGTTGTCCATGAAGATGTCGGCACCGATGTCGGGCGTCGTTACGACGGGAATGATCACGTAGCCGCGCTTCTTCCCAGGTGCCGTCCTCATGACGCGGCCGACCGTCTGGACGACGTCGACCTGGGAACGACGCGGGGAAAGGAAGATCACGGCGTCAAGGGACGGAACGTCCACGCCTTCGGAAAGACAGCGGACATTGAAGAGCACCTTGCAGGTCCCCTTGGCCGGCTCCTCCTTGAGCCAGCTCAGAAGACCGTCCTTTTCAGTCGCACACATCGAACCGTCGATGTGGCGCGTCTCGACCTTGAGGGAGGGAAGCGAATCCATCTGCAGGCGGTCCTCCTCGGTCTTCCTTGATCCGTGGAGCCGCTCGACGCGCTTCCTGTATTGATCGACGACCTTCCCGAACTGATCGGTGAACGTCTTCGAAGCGATGCGGTCATGCTTTTCAGGCTCTTCGATCACCTGGGCGAAGCCCACCGCCCTCTTCATGGGGCGCAGGTCGTTGCCGAGGCTTTGTTCGCCCTGAAGACCCGATTTGCAAAGCGCCTTCCAGGCGCCGATCACCTTTGAGGCGTGTTCGACGGGGAACCCGCCCATGGCGGCGATGTCCGTCGTGTATTCCTCACCGAGGACATCCGCGGGGACGCCCAGGACAATCACCTTGTAGTCAACGAGCTTGTTGAGGAAGACGGCCTTGGTGAAGTTGACGGTGTAGAACGTCTTGCCGAAGACCTTCTCGTCGTCCATCGAATAAAGGACCACGTCGTTGAACTGTCCCCAGAAAGTGAGACAACTTTCTGGGGAT
>CAJMRV010000277.1 GCA_905215795.1 uncultured bacterium
GGGTACGGACGCCGCGAACCCTACGCCTACCCGGACATCGACCTCCTCATCCTCCTCCAAGACGACCACTGCATCGACCCCGACAGGATCGAGGCCTTCACCACGTCGCTCTGGCGGCTCGGCCTCACGGTGGGCGCCGCCGTCCGGACCGAGGAGGCGTTCCTCGAGGAGGCGAGGAAGGACGTCTCCGTGGCGACGACATACCTCGAGCCGCGGCTCCTCTTCGGGGAGGAGGCCCTCCTTGAAAAGGCGATGGCCGACTTCGCCGCCGAACTCGACCCGAGGACGTTCTTCCGGGACAAGATGCTCGAGCTCGACCGCCGCTACCAGCGCTTCGACTACACCCCGTTCGCGCTCGAACCCAACGTCAAGGAGAGCCCCGGGGGACTGCGCGACCTCCACGTCTTCCTCTGGTGCGCCAAGGCGGCCGGCTGGGCCGAACAACTCGAGGACATGGCCGACTCGGGGCTGATCACGATGAGCGAGCTCTCCGCGCTGATGGCCTGCCGGGAGAAGATCCGGCGCTTCCGCCTCGGGCTGCACCTGATCTCGCGCCGCCACGAGGACCGGCTCCTCTTCGATGTACAGGAACCCCTCGCCGAGATGCTGGGCTACGAAGGGACGGGCGCGAGACGCGCCTCCGAAGTGATGATGACCGACTACTACCGCCACGCCAAGGCGCTCACCCAGGTCTCCTCGATCGAGATGCAGACGATCCGCGAGCGCCTCTTCCCGAAGGCGAAGAGCCCGGTCGAACCGATCGACGACGTCTTCGGACGCCAGGGCGACGAACTCGCGCTCCTGGAGCCCGCCGGCATCGAGAAGAACCCGCATGCGCTTCTGAGGGCCTTCCTGCTCCTGCACACGAGCCCGGGGCTGACGCGCTTCTCCACGCCCCTGATGCGGGCGCTCTGGCACGGAGCCGAGCACCTCATCAACGACGCGTTCCGCGCCGACCGCATCAACCAGGCCGCCTTCCTCAAGATCATGAGCCTCAAGAAGGGCGTCTTCCACGCCCTCGACGCAATCAACGCCTACGGAATCCTCGAGCGGTTCCTCCCCGAATTCGCGCCGATCGTCGGCCAGATGCAGCACGACCTCTACCACATGTTCACGGTCGACCAGCACACGCTGAGGCTCCTGAGGAACATCGAGCACTTCCACCGCTCCGAGTTCGCCCACGACTATCCGCTCTGCTCGCAGATCGCCTCCGACCTCAAGGACCC
>CAJMRV010000278.1 GCA_905215795.1 uncultured bacterium
GGGGGAGTATTCGCGGTGTGCCTCCCTGCATCGCCTACTCGTGGAGGCGGAGAGCGGTGGAGGGAACGGTTTTCGTTGCGCTAAGTCGTTGATATGGCGGAGGTTTTCCGACGTTTTTGGTCGGGTAAACGTTAACTGCAACCGGGCTTTCCTTCGGTTAGACTGAATGCACATTCAGGGAGGATGTGAGGACGTCCTCTCCGAATCGTTTGAAACTGCGGTCTCCCGAGGAGTCTCGAAAGGGAGGCCGCGGCATGAGGGGAACGGTCCCGGCGAACCTAACATCGCCGGGACCGTTTTTTATTTGAAAAGGGGCTTCGACTGCCCCGCAGCGCTTTTGCCTTGAGCTCCGGGACCGCTTCCCCGTCCGTATGACGAAAATCAAGGAAATATGAAGATTTCCCGCGGGGCGCGGGGTAGAATCAGAATTGTGCGGCCGCGGGGTCATGCCCGGCTCCGGCGGTCAAGCGCATGAGAACGATAAAAAAAGAGACGCGGTGCTTTCTCCATATTCGACCGCGTCCCCTCATTGTTCTTGCCGACGGTCTTCGGGGTGGGTGCCCCGGAGGCCGTTTTTGTTTTTCATGGCCTGTTTTCAAGACCGGCTTAATTTCCGTCCTTGGCCGCGGCTTGTTTCTCTTCCTCTTCATCGTCCTCTCCCATCGGCACGGGACCGTCCGGGCCTAAGTAAGCGGCCGTACGGATGACGTCCGCGGCGAGCGCGGCCTCCTCGTAGGTGTCGAACTCGAACGTGAACGTGATGGCGCGCCGGAGCTGGAAGACGGCCGTCATCTTGTAGCGTGAGGACTCGACCTTGAGGCAGAAGGAGAGCGGGAGGCGCCTGGGCGTCTCAGAGGCGACGAAGTAGAGGGATTCATTGGTGAGCGCGAGGTCCCCGGAGCCGAGGTCCTCCGTGCGCTGCACGCGGTTCTTGGACTGCACCGAGCTCGAGCCCCCGAGCATGCCGTACACGCCCTTCTTTCCGACGGGGAAGATGATCCCGCCGCCCGCGCTCGAGCCCTTGGCGACCTGGTAGCGCGCCGTCGTCTTGACGCCGGGCGCCGTGAAGAGGAGCGTCTCTTCGGGGTCGTAGAGGTAGTCGGTGGAGAAGAGCCAGCGCAGGTGTTCATTCTCGGGCGGCAGCACGCCCCGTTCGAGGTGGTTCCTGAGGAT